>JBKPGB010000093.1:0-3786 GCA_046729135.1 Thermoproteota archaeon
AAGAGGGGGAGATAGAGCTCGAATTTAATTCTAAGATCTGCTTTTACACGCTTAAGGGAATCCATTTTGGTAACACAGTGACACGAAACCATATGGGCATCTCATCTGTCATTCCTGTCACTGGTGTCATTAAAGATGCAATGGAAGATTTACTAAATTATCTAAAGAGTATACCTGTTGATGAAGCTTGTGTACATGACCTGCATTACAAGTATGTTGTACCTGACATCCACAAGATAATGTCCACTAGTACTACTTACAGCAAATTAATCAATGCTAGAAGTAAGGACATAATATTACCCCCTGACATTATTGACGGCTTAAAGATACAATGCATTATTCATAGGACAGATACTGTAACCGTCAGTGTTGCTTGCTCTAACATTCCGATTGCAATAAATGCAGACGGATTGTTGCGTGCTTCTGTTGCCCTTACAAGAGTCGAGGAAAGATTATCAGCTAAATTGGATGAATGCGGCAATCAATTAGAAGGTGGATATGAAAGGATTCCAATACCAGATAATAGAAGATGGACTGTTACAATGTGGCATTTTGGAAAAGACGGCAAATTTGAATACAATAATGGATACTCGCTTACTTGGGGGTATGGACGAGAGGTCTTACGGTCTTATTCTAAGGTTATCAATGGGGAAAAAGTACTCAGGAATGAAAAGCAGGAATATCCCAATAAAACGCAAGAAGAGGCATTCAAAGTTAAATTAGATAACAATCATCGAAACAAAAAAGATAATGCGGAATTAAGTAGCAGTGACAGACTAATTCAATCCTGTTCGACTCAAATGGTGATGATTGAAAAGAAATGGCGTGGGTAGATAACAGAAAGATATCCAAACCGGTAAAGAAAAAGGAAATCAAATATGGGAAAATGAGGAGAGGACTTGGTATGAAGTTTTTATCGGGTCAGATGAAGTTTAGAGCTCAGCAAAAGGAGATAAGGCCAGAGAAAGTTGAGGAGATTGAAGCAATCTGGCAGAGCCCGAAATTCAAGACACATAATCAGAGGCTTATCTATTTGCTAAGGCACTGCACAATAATTGAACCTCAATATGGCTACACCATAAGGGAATTTGCACATGCTATACACCCTCAGAAAATGGACCCTAAGTCAACAGGTGAATATGACGATGAATATTATGCATTTAAGGCAATCCGTCAGATGTTTAGACGGTTTAGCCAAGACATCGAAAACCATGAGGTTCTTCTTGCTGCGGTTCTGGCAAATGGAACAGGCAAGTGGTATTATTACAACATCATTGACAACGAGCAGGCAATCAAAGACCACAAAAACAGACAGGATAGAATGTCTCTAGGAATTGAAAGAGCTATCCAAGAAAATCAAGATATTGCAAAGCATTCGGAGGAGATAGAGAGGGACCTTAAAGCGAGCTTTGATGAAATCGAGAGAAAGGCTCGGGCTTGTCACAAAAAGAAAGAGAAACCGGAATCGGAAAAAAGAAGCCCATTGAAGTTTAAAAGGGAACGAGACAATGGACAGGGAACTTTTAATTAAAACAATTGACATAGGCTCATTTATTAGGGCTTTTCAGCTTAAAAAAGCTCACGCTCACCCTCTCGAGATTAGTAATAACTTTTATACTTGATATTTCTACGCAAGCCGTTTTATAGTATGTAGCGCAGGACTTGTCATCAACAAAAACAACTGGTGGGAAATTGGTTGTTTCTTGTTCATTCAAACTGTAATTCCTCCCACCAAGTTGCTTATTATTAATTTGCCAGACCCGCTCTCCTCAACGTAGCTGGGATTTTAAATTGCATTAGCCCCGGAATACTGTCATGGACCGAACAAATGCCTTATTCCTGCGGTACTGGAATTCACCATGTTGAAAAATATCTAGGCGTAATTTCTAGGAAAATCGAATTTCCTTTCTCTATTTCATTCATAAGCCATTTTGCAAAATGATTATCAAGACTTCCTGTCAGTTTTTTTAGGTATTTTTTGGCTAGTGGAATATTTTTTTGAATATCTACAAGAAATTTGACTGTTCCTTTGCCTCTTACACCTGTGTATGGAGGATTAGAATCATCAATGCAGTAGCTCATGATATTCCTATTTTTCAAGTGCTGAACTTTCTTAGAATCCTTTTGGGTGACGACTAAGATTTTTTCAGATGGTTCATCAAAGTAAAATGCAGTCACGGTTACATTTGGTTCGCCTTTTCCATCTATCGTTCCCATTCGCATCAATAGATTATTAGCATTATTTGCAAGAAAATTCTTAGTTTCTTGTTCTGTCATTGTTTCACTCACAGACTGTGCATTAATTATTTTCATTAAATAAACCTAAAACGTAAATACGGGTTATCGCAGTTAAAGTTAGAGGTTATGGTGGTGGATGTCGGACGTATTCTGCCAGTAACTATTTTCAGGAACGTGTTCGTCAAAGGACATCATAAAACATAAGTGTAAAATTTTATATCCGTACAGCCCAAAAATTTTCTTAAATTTTCTCTGCATTACTGCTTCCTCAAACATCGTTTTTCTTCTTGCTAACTTTTGAAGCAACTCGATAAAGTTTATTGTACGGAAGAACGACCTGTTAGGTAAGGTATAACAGCCAAGGTTCTGTAAAGACATAATAATATCCAAACCCTGAATATCTCTCATTACCCTAAAGAAAACTTCCTCCGAAATATCTGTTGGTTTTACTGTGGCTTCCTTTGGCTTTCTGAAATTCAGTACAGTTTTAGATTTAGCATCTATCATTAATTTTGAACCTGTAGTTTGTCTCTCTACCATACATATATAATGTACAACATAGGTTAAAAATAATCAAAATTTCTCAACAGCCTTGGCTAAGGCAAGTTATGTTACATGCCGAATAGAGTCGATTTGCGTGCATTATTTTACTAAATAAGGTAACAGAGTACTGCTAGTTAAATATAAAAAATTAGACCGGCTCTTCCTCATCTTTGTCTTCGTCGACCATTTCTGTTGCATCTTCTCTTAAATTCTCAGCAGGCCCAGTTGTTTCTGGATTATTCTCTGCTGCACCGGCCTTTTTTTGATACTTATGTGCTTCGTCCAAATTATTTTTTCCTTCTTCTGTTTCAGTCATCGAAATATATCATCACAACGAAGGTAAAGAAGATATGCAGTAGACTCTTGCAAATACATTAGACACGCACCATAACACTTTTCGATGGTTGATTGTTTCTCCAAAAATGTTGACTGATGGGTTTTGAAGATGATTGCATGATGGTCAGAGATACAATCGTGTTTCCCATCAATCGATGCTTCGCTGTTCGTAACGATTAATGATAAGATTCACCTATACATTGCATGATATTGTGTTACTAGGCAGAAGCTGTATTGCATTCGGTTATGGCACTGAGTGACAATCCCTTTCATTTTTGAATGAAGGCAAAGATTAGTATGAAGTTGCAGACTGGTGTTTGGATTTTCCGCTTTTGTTATATTTTTAACCGTCTTTTACGAACATCTTATCTGGCTAGAAGTGGGAATAATCTAATATAATGCCGTGAACACCACCATAGTCTAGGCACTTGGGGTTCTCTTTGTGTTTTTCAGAACCTCTGACTCGCTGCCTAACTTTCATTGATGCCAGTCGGCAGTATTAAAACAAACCGAAAGACTCCATAAGCTTAATTTGGTAAGTTGTCAATATTATTAGTACTCTAGACATGGGAACTGTCTATACTCCAAATCAAAAGGAACACAAATGTGAGATATGTGGTAAGATATTTGAGGACTCGTATGTTTTGAGCTACCACAAATCTGTAGAGC
>JBKPGB010000094.1:0-5384 GCA_046729135.1 Thermoproteota archaeon
GAATATTGGTGTGAAAAACATATGGATAAGTTTACCTAACCAATCCGGTTTAAAGAACTGGCAAGACGAGAGGGTAACTCAGCATCTCACCAGTCCTAGGAACCGTACAATTTCATGATCAACAAACTATAAAATAATTTAAACACGGGTGGGATGAGTAATATCGGATCCGAGTAAGAAAGATCCCCCCACCGCGTGTGATGTATACTTCGCTATTTTTATGGCCAACAAATTATAAAAAACTTAAAAACTGGTGGGCTTAATGAACCGCAGTTATATTGGCCCACCAGATCTTTTGCTAACAACTGATAGGTGTCTTGAAACGGCAACCTTGATAAGAGATGCTATTGAGCCCATCAGTTGCATTAATAATTATGCGCTACAGACAATAAATAACCAACGAAATGGGTAAAATTTTCCAGATTAATAATTCAACTTTGCAATTTTGGTAAATACTACGAGCAGCAGAGGTAGGCCTTTGGAAGCAGGTGAACAATTAAACCCTGATGGGAGGAAAAGAGATGGTAGGAACGCAAGCCAATGTCCTCCCATCAGTGAAATGTATCCAAAAACCAGTAAATTAATCTCAGAGCATATCTATTAGGTTGACGATAATGTTTCATTTAGATCCCATTAAACTATATTCCAAATTTCGTAAAGTTTGTAGTTTATATAAACTAGCATTAAGTTACTTTCAAACTATATTCTGAATTGTTTACATTTACAGAACTTACAAAAGGAACTATATCCTACTTCTGAATTGACCTCTCCTATTTTAAAAAAATGTTGGCTTTTATAATGACCTCAGTTTTGGCACTTTGCTAGAGTCGCCATAATATAACAAGTAGTTACGATATGTTATAACTCTTCAACCTTTTTTTATTTTATATTATATAGTTTCAAACTACTTACGAACAAAATTACGACGTTTTACTTGTTGTTTATCTTCTACATTCACTATGCGAAAAATTAAAAAAAGAAATAAGTATTAGGGTTCGGGGTTTACAACCTCAGGAACGTGGTAACAAGAACTTGTTGCTACTTCATCTTCTTTTTGTTCTTTTTTGCACTGTGCATCGCCGGCAAAACAATAGATGGTGCCGGTCACTATCTTGTAACAGTAATCTTTATTTTTATTTAGATCCAAAGCATTCGCCTTATTTACTGGACTATAACCAGCCAGAATGCTTGCCCCGATCATTACTATTGACACAATTGCAAATATTGCAACTGTTCCTTTTTGATTCATTACCAAGGCTTGAATATGAGCAGTATTAAACGTTCGCTTCCCTGAATCCTAATTATCAGATAACTATAGCAAATGTTATCATGGTTAAACTTTTAAAATTAGATTAGTAGCCAAGACTCATTAATCAAGACCCTCTTTTGCTAAAGGTTCTACTGTTTTATATGGCTCGTAAAAGTCATGACAGCATCTACAGCACCATTGATATATGTTTCAATAATCAAAGGAACTCTATTAAATCCTGACGGCAAGCAATTCTTACGCATGTATATTATATTTTTGTAAAACCGTAACAACATAACCATACGCCGTCAAAGTCCTGGTGATCGCATTCATTATTCTATCTTTTGATAGACCATCGAAGTAAATTATTTCTTGAAAGCCGATGTGACGAATATTCTGCGTTGATTCTGGACTGAAACTCACTACCAAATTCATCCAAATTAATCCTTCGGAAAGTTCCACAATTACTTTCTTCTTTGTTTCAGGTTTTAATGCATCAAAGTATTTTATTTGTTTTTTGTCAAAGGATAACACTGAATAAATGCTTATTTTATCTTTATAATCGATAGGCTTGTACACAAATATGGGTATTTTTACTCCCGAAGGATTTGAAGGTTCAATATTTAACAGAAAAGGGAATTTTCTAGGATCATATTTTTTCTCTTTAATCGCTGTGAACTGTGCGGAATAGTCATTATTGACCCATTTAATTACCTTATTCATTATTGCTTCTAGTTCAGACATGATTTTCATCTTTGGTTCATATTCCTTACATATTTGTTTCGGCTATCCAATACAGGAGAAAATTCTTTTCTGCTCGATAGAAAGCAGATGGCTTTAGCCTCGCAAGCGAGCAGAAAATTATTTATTTCCCTTTTTACCAAAAAAAAACAACACTCTTCCTGACGGGAGGAAAAGTTTGCCTTTCCCTCGGGCTTTCTCTCGATCCTCCTATCAGCAATTTAAAGAAAAATTTTTTATTATGGATTGAAGAAAAATATATACGAAATTACTCACTCGAAACTGATGGGAGGGCTAAAGTTCCTGTGCTCTACCTTTCCATTATCCTCCCATCAGACTTGAAGTTTTTATAACCTGCTGAGTGAATTGGTAATAATCTATAGAAGGATTCACCCAGGTGGGTCTGATAATTCAGGCATTTTATCGGACCTACCCGTTCCGTAACATAGTTGAAGCAAATTAAATTCTTCCCTGTGCCAAATATAATTGTGGCCGCCACAACTGCTACTAATTATTATTATTTTTTTTCCTCTACTGCTAACTCTGGACCCATTGTAGTTGTCGACATCCTCGTGAAAAGTCTTACGAAATACTACAGTAAAAATACATTAACGCTTACATGCAAGTTTGTAGAGACTTGTATGATTCCAGTTGCGAACACTGGTGGTTTGAGCACCCAGTCATGAAGTAACTCAGTTTCTAGGTATTTAACTTTTAGTTACCAGATAATAAGTGATCGAGTAATAAGCAAATTTGATAAACTGGAACTCTTAAAGTTCCATATGAGTGTAACGTCCTTGGAGTCTCGGCAAATATCTCCTTATGAATGGATGGTAGGGATAGTAGATGATGACTCAGACATTAGCATGCTATTTGCAGACGCTTTGCGTGGGGTTGATGATGGAATTTCGCTTTTCACTTTTAACAACTCTTTAGAGGCTCTAAAGCATTTTACAAATAATAAAGAAAAATATATTCTAGTTATTTGCGATCTAATGATGCCTGGGCTGAATGGATTGGATTTGGTAAAGAAGATAAAAAAACTTAGTCCCAAAACTCGAACTATGATAACCAGTGGTTATGAAATTGAACCTAATGAACTTCAGATCAACATAAACAAGGGAACAATAGACAGAACTATTCAAAAACCTATAAGTATGAACGGTTTACGTGAGGAGGTAAAAAACCAAATTTACAATTACCAGTTAAGAATTAGTAAAAACAACCCTTCAAACTAAGACAAAATGCATCTTGAATTTAAAACTGTTATTTAATTAACAAATAATTGCTCTCTTACTCTTTCGTATAGTCTATTCATTGTCACAGGTTTTTCAATAGTAGAGTTTATCACTGCTTCTTTCATATATTGCTGGAACAATTCTTCTTCCTCAAAATTATAAGCACTCATCAAAATGGTTCTTACTTTAGGACTCGAAGTCTTTACTTTTTTAAGTAGTTCTAATCCGTTTAGACCTGGCATTCTTAGATCAGAAATAACTAAAGCATACTTCTCTTTGTTCTCTGTAAAGTGTTCAAATGCCTTGATTGGATCGATAAAAGACAAAACTGAAATTCCATCAATATTTTGGCGTAAAGCCTCGTGAAAGAATGTAGCAGTACTTACGTCGTCATCTACTATGCTAACGATTCTGTTGTTAATAGACATCTCTCAGTTAATTCTGGCGCGATCTATAAGAATATTCCTCATCAATTAATGATAGAATTGTTTAAATAAAGGTCTTCTAGCCACTTAATCTTTTAGTCTCTTGCTCTCATAATCATTAAATAGAAATCTTCTAAAGGTTAAGTTTCTAAAAATCTTCAGACTTTTTTATTTCGTTACTACAAACTTGATACAAAATCCAATCTAGGATTCTTAATTCGCTGTGCAATGGATCGGCTTCTATTGCAGAATCCATTTGGTTTATTTTATCTAGAATTTCATACATCTTTGATTCTATAATTTTATAAGTCGAAATATCGGGATTTTTCATAGCTTCTAAAACCCAATTTATCAATTCGATTCGTTTTTGAAGATCTCGTTTGTAAGTACTTTCATCAGTTTCACGATCAAGCCATCTTTTAGAATCTTCAATTTCATTTTGTAATGCTTGTTGAATGCTCATAGAATCTATTACGAGTATGAGGATTTAATATACAACCTGCTCTACAGAGAGGGAGACTTATCACATTAGTGACGAAATAACTCATCAATATTCTTCAAATTTTTCACAGGTACATAATGTACAAGAAGTGTCCATAAGGTCTCCTGCCGACTTCGGATGAAGTGGTGAATAGTGGTCATTGCTACTGTGACGGCAACTTGGCTTTGAACATATCTTAACACCTTGAACCTCTTTTTTTGTTTTTATCTTCAATACGAATACTTACAATTGTAATTAATTTATTTAAAATTATAACCCTTCAAACTACATTCTGAATTGTTTACATTTACAGAACTTACAAAAGGAACTATATCCTACTTCTGAATTGACCTCTCCTATTTTAAAAAAATGTTGGCTTTTATAATGACCACAGTTTTGGCACTTATCTTCAGTTGCCATAATTTACCCCGTTGTTAAGACAACTTATAACCTTTCAAACTTAGCCTTAAAGCATCTAATAAATAATCTTAACCTAATTTTGTTTATAACGGTTACATGTACACTTTAGACAATACCCATAATCTTCCTTATCATCATAAACATGATTTTCCTTTAAATGGTGACATAGATCGCATTCATCTTTCTTATTAACCACACCAAGATCTATGCGTTATTTTATATTGTAACCTTTCAGAACTAGCCTTAATGCATCTAGAGAATCGTCATAACTAGTTTATTCTTTATCTAACGATAGCGCCCTATTCAAACCGCTTCCTGTTCGCCTAATTTTCACACTATTCAAAATTATACGCTTTTAGTGATAGTCTTAGTGCATCTAATAAATCATCGTAACTAGTTTGGTCCTTAACTAAACTACCGTTACTGTACGCTTTTTTTCAATTTCGCATATAGGACCGAATCCTGTACCGTATCCCGAATCTCTTTGACTTTTTTAATTGTGTTCTGTTCCTTCCTCGTTTTCTTTGGATTATTTTCGAGCCGAATTATAAGTTTGGCTAACTCCTCAAGACTATGATCAATCATATCCGAGTCTACCTCTATAGTTTTTCTTGACATTTTCTAACTTAATAATAACTTTGCAGTAAAACTATAAGTACTATATTCTCGCTTTCTTAGAAATAATTCGTCTAACATTTTAATTTTGAGTTGAGTTAGTTAATTCTATAATTTTTTAAATATGAAATTATTATCGGGATTTTTCAATGCCCTGGAATCTGAAATCCTCCGAATCTTTTGGATAATTTAATAGAGTGAGGGCAGCATCAAGA
>JBKPGB010000095.1:0-5467 GCA_046729135.1 Thermoproteota archaeon
GTTGAGTAGACTCTACTGGAGAAGTCTCAGATACATTGGATGGTTGAGTAGACTCTACTGGAGAAGTCTCAGATACATTGGATGGTTGAGTAGACTCTACTGGAGAAGTCTCAGATACATTGGATGGTTGAGTAGACTCTACTGGAGAAGTCTCAGATACATTGTTACTAGGAACACCATTGACAACTACGCTATACCAACGTGTAGGTGCTGTTTTACAAAGTAATTTTGCTGTTATCTTATTGTTACCCTCGTTTAGATGTGTATATTCTTTATGTAGTACAAACTTCCACTGAGAAAAATCCTTTGCACCTCCTGTACCACTTGCGCTTGCGCTTTGGTAAGGTCGTATATTATTAACTATAATGTAAACCGAACAATCTTTGGCAATAGTATCTGATGATTGACCTGAAATTTCCAGCTCTTTTCTTAAGTCTACGTTTTGGGAGGGCGTAAGATTAACTATCTTAATCGATTCATTTTGCGTTTGCAGTGGTACTACTCCTTCTGAACTCTGGCTAGAAGCCTGCTGATTTGAAGGACATATCAAAACGATAAGCAAGACAGTAATAAAGCTTATAATCAGTAGAAATGGAATTTTCGACTTGACTAACATCACAAAGTATTGATCCTGCAGATATATATTCCAAAGACAAATCCTTTGTAGAGCGACACTACAGTCATAGACGCTTTAGGAAGAAGAACAATAAATTGGGAAAAATAGTTAAACTATCAATATCTGCCTATGATTCTGCCCATGTCATTCTAGGGATGTCCAGATTGAGGTGTAATATTAATCCATATCAGTATTTTTGATTTCCTTACCTTCGATAATAACTGATTCAAAAAGTTTGCTATGCCCTTAGAATTTCAGATTTTATGATGATGTGATTGATTTGATATTTTTTTCACACGTTCTACTCCATTAATTCTTTCGATTACGTTTAACGTCTGTTCAGTAACAAGATGGGCCCACTTAACATCTTTCACCATTCTCCTCCGGATTTCGGTTCCTGAAAGATGATTTCGATTTATTAGTTTTGGTTCTTTTACAGCGATATTTCTTTGAGTAAAAAGGTAACCCGTGAATGCATTATTTGTAAACACAGCATCATATTGTGGTACTAAGATATCAACACTATGAGTCCAAGTTGAATGCACATTTGTATCAGGAATCGGAATTATCAAGGTTTTTTTGCAATCTATTTTGGGATCAACATTCAGCGAATCTTTTATCATAGAAATTCTTTCTCCAGCAGTAAATGGATTGTCGGGTTCATAGCCTGTCTGAGAACTACCAATAACGATTACTAGTTCGTCAACATATGAGAAGGCAAAATTGATCGCTGCAATATGCCCCAAATGGAAGGGTTGAAATCTGCCTATGAACAAGCCCCTTGTCAAATTGTTTTAAAATATAACAAGAATGATTTAAATTTTGAACAAAGTGACTCAATATTTATATTATGTTTGAAAAACAAAGGAATTGTGGTTTTTTTAGAGGTACATAATCTGTCGGCTAACATAAATGGTAAAGAGATACTCAATGATCTTTGCTTTGGAATAGACAGAGGTCAGGTTCATGCTATAATGGGTCCAAACGGCTCTGGTAAAAGCACTTTAGCAAATGTAATAATGGGTCATCCAAAGTATTCTGTTACATCCGGAAGTATTCTGGTTGATGGCGAGAATATAATTAAATCGAGTACGGAGGAGAGAGCTAAAAGGGGCCTATTCTTAGGTTTTCAATATCCCACAGAAATTCCAGGGGTCGGATATAGTCATTTTTTGAGGAACGCATACAATATACTGAATAAAAGTCTAAGTGGAAAACAGGAAAATAGAGAGGTATTTTTGACCGTAAAGGAATTTCATGAGTATCTGAAAAAGAATCTAGATAATGTTGGTCTTCAAACAACATTTTTAAGTAGATATTTGAATGAAGGCTTTTCTGGAGGAGAGAAAAAAAGATCTGAAGTTATGCAGATGCTTGTACTGAAACCAATAATCGCAATACTTGACGAACCAGACTCTGGATTGGATATTGATGCAATACAAGCAGTCGCAGAGGCCATAAATATACTAATATCAACTGGTGCAGGATTATTGATTATCACACACTATGCAAGAATTTTAAGGTATTTGTCAAAACTTGATAAGGTCCACGTCATGTCAAAAGGACAGATTATAAGATCGGGAGGAAAGGAGCTATCCGAAGAATTAGAAGTTAAAGGCTACGGATGGATAGGTTTGTCTGACGATAGTAGTACCCAACAAAGTTCAAAATTATAGACTGGGCTCGTTTGTTGTTTGAGATTTAATTTTCATGACGTAGGGTCTTGATAATATTGGCGCCATGATTGTTGTGGCCCAGCCAATTGTTACTGTAATGGAGAATATAGTCGAATCAATAATACCGGTAGAAAACCCTATAGATGCTATGACTAATTCAACCATTCCTCTTCCGTTCATAATAAAAGCGATGGCTAAACTTTCGTCCTTTGAGAATTTAATTAACCTCGAACCAATATAACCTCCACCAACTTTAGTGAGAACAGCTACAATTCCAAGAATAATGAAAAACGGAAGGTTGTGGACGATCGAATCCATATTGATATTAATCCCTATTACTGCAAAAAATATGGGAGCAAAAAATCCAAAAGTAATTGCAGAAATTATTCCATAGACTCGTTCAAAATTTTCTTTCCTGATAATTTCTTTGTATACTATCAGTCCTGAAAAAAAAGTACCTATTATAAAATGTAAACCAATTACCACCTGCGCTATAACAGATACCAGGATAGTGGAAATTAATAATATGCCAAAGGCAGCTTCCTTGGTTTGCAGTTTTTCAAAAAAGTAAGCACCCCGACGTTGAAACCAGACGCTTGCTTTTCTAAACAATATATCGACAAGAAATATTGCACCGATAAATAACGAAATCTTAATTATAGTATTGATGGTCTGCTCCGTAATATTCACAGGTACACCACTGGTTTCATTTAGGGATAATACAATCGATAAGAGTACAAGGGAAAAAATATCGTTGATTACAGCTGCAGTAATAATAGTATTACCTAGCTTAGTTTCCAATAGTCCGAATTGCATTAGAACAATTGTGGTGACTGGGACAGCAGTTATTGATAATAACAATCCAACGAACATAGATTGGATCATTCCAAGACCAAAGAGAGTGGCTATTCCAAAACCGCTTACGTAAGGAATTGAAAATGCTATGGCTGACAAAATTGCCCCACGGAGTCCGGCTTTTCTTATTTCTCTAGGGTCCATCTGTAATCCTGCTAATAGCATGAGAAAGAAAACAGCTAAGTCTGAGATAACATTCAGGCTGTCACTGGGATTTACTAATTTTAAAACATAAGGGCCAATTATTATTCCTGCGGCTAGTTCACCAACCAGCGGAGGCATGCGAAGTCTTTGAGAAAACTCACCTAGTAACCGTGTAGCTACCAATATGATAACTACACTAATGAATAGTTCCTCCGTGGCCATGATTTATCAAACTTACTCTAACTAGATTTATCCTTTTGGAAAATTACAACTTAATTCATATTAAATTATCTTATATCTAATTTAATAACAATTATTAACAAATATCTTAACGATGATACGCTTAGACGAAGACAGACAAGTCTATTTTTATTTCATATTTTCAGTGCATTCGAAATCAACAAGACAATCCTATCGATTCTGACTACTGAAATTTTTGAACTATTGAAAACTCGACCTAATTTCTTTTCTAATGCTCCCATAACAGGATAATTCGGAACTTGTTATAAAATTCCTTCCTAATCAGAAACTCTCAAAGCAGTACAAAAATCTGATTTTCTCAATAGTAACAGAATGATGTCATATTGAACTGGAAAAAAGTAATCATCTAGAGTTTGCGTCGTCTTATTAAAATCTGATGGGCCTATTTTAATGAATCGTAGATTGGTAAATTGAGGCCCACCAGAACGCATACCTGGTTGCCAACTGATGGGAAAGGTGATCTCTACATTGGCGACAAGTAAGAAGACCACTGCACCCATCAGTTGTATTAATAATTATATCACACAGACAATAAATAACAAACGAAAAAGGTAAAAATTTCCACATTTACAATTCCATTTTGCAATTTTTGTAATTACTGGGCGGGCCATCAAACCAAGCGATAGAGTAATGATAGCCCGCACAGCTTTTGACTTGACGCCTATTAAATAATGGTCGATAAAAAATATAGAGTTAAACCGATGGTTCCAAAATCCTAAGCACAAGTACATGACCCATCAGGATGAAATCCATCTACATAGGAGTTGACGGTGTGTTAAATATTATGCCAATTAATTATAAAAGAGTTTAAAGCCTGATGGGAGGTCAAAGAAAAGGACAGGACTATGCCAAGTAGGCAGAAACTTATCCTCCCACCAGTGTGTACACTGACAATACCTTCTGAAAAATACCATAAAAAATTTTCGGACTAATCCTGATTCTCAATTACGGTACTATAGTGAATGTAATTTATCTAAAACTGTATTAACAGTGACTAGATCCTCAGTAAGCAATCTTCTTTTTTGTAATATTCTATTTTTTAATTCCCTAGTATCCTGCACTGAGAAATAGTTTTAGTACCTTCTCACCAACGTTTATAAAAAGTTCCGGTCTCACTTTGACATAATCCCAAGCTTTTGTGGTTCTCGTTCTTTGGTCTGATTTTGATATTAATTCAATTTCATTTTTTACAATTGTGGTATCTTGCTGATTACGGATATTTACAATAATCTCATTAATAATATTCTCGACGAGATCTATTCCATTATTAGTTATAATAATAGATGGGGGATATCCGCCGTTACCAATAGATCCCTTTCCTGTTACTAAATCAGTGTTATATAGGTATGCAATATCTCCATTTATTAGATTCCTATCAATGGTTTTTAACTCTGTTTCTTGAATTATATTCTCTACGGAATGGAGTTTTCTCGTTTGTCCGCCATAATATTTATTATACAAATAGTACAGAACATGAAATCGAATTTCTGGATGTTCCATTAATATATGCTAATCTTCTGTCTCTAAATTCCTTATCTCTTCATTTATCGAAAATTTAATTTCAAGACCCTTATTTGGTTCTAACTGGTATTCATACTTTTCATCCAAGTTTAACGGGATCAATTCAACCTTCTCATCACCGCAAAAAGCACATTTGTAAATTTCTATCTTAGTAAAAATAGTTGCTGTCCAGTAGCACGATTCGCAAAGAGCAAATGAACGATTGTGATAATCATATTTATTTTCTTAGAATTACTTGATACATCTCAAGGATTAAGTTCAATAAATTATAGAAAAGTTAAAGCCTGATGTGAGCTTAAAGAAAAGGACAATCAATGCCTGGAGCAATCAAAAACTGAACCGCCAATCAGCGAAATGTGATCTATAATTCTGCAATATCATACAAAATTTGATA
>JBKPGB010000096.1:0-7042 GCA_046729135.1 Thermoproteota archaeon
CTCCAAGAAGGCCTAGGCGGTCAATTCGGAGAAATGCGCACTATGATGCAATATTTATTTCAAAATTTTAACTTTAGAGGAAAGGCAAAGCCATATCAAGATCTTATAAAGAGTGTTGCTTCAGAAGAGATTGGTCACGTAGAATTAATTTCTACCACAATAGGAATGTTACTTGATGGTTCCACCCCTGAACAACCTCCAAACCAATTACCATTGGAAATTGCTCTTAAGGCAGGTAATATTCATCACTTTCTAGTAGCATCGCAAGGAGCCATGCCCGTAGATTCGGCAGGTAATCCATGGTCAGGTTCTTACGTTTACAACAGTGGAAACCTTGTTTTGGATTTACTCTATAATCTTATGCTTGAATGTACGGGAAGGCTTCAAAAGTGTCGACTTTACGCTATGAGTGACAACAAGTCATTTCGTGCAACTGTTTCATATCTGATTGTAAGAGATCTAGCACATGAGAAAGTTTTCGCCAAAGCATTAGAATCACTTGGAGTAAATTGGGACAAGACCTTCCCAGTACCAAAGACTGACAGTTCAAAAATGCCTGAAGTAAAGGAACTTGAAGGTAGGAATTTGCATAATCAACAGTGGACATTTTCTAATGAAGCATCTGGTCTCTCCGAAATATTCACAGGTTCATCTCCATTCGGAGATGGCGAATTAGAAGCATTGGATGGTCTTCCAGAAGGATTCGATATTCCGCAAATGCCAGAGGTACCACAGGAATATGCTCCAGGACTTGACAGAGTTTTGAAACAAAAAACCAAGTTAAGCGCCTAGTCTGTGTGCTAGATCTGGTAAATATCAGTATTAAGTCTTAATGTACATCTAGTTTTTGTATATGGCAGATCAAGAAATGATACAAGAAAAAATAGGTGAAGCCCTGGGTTTGGAAAAAGCAGCGCAAAAGGCTGTAGAAGATTTGGATACAAAAGGTTTACTGAAACCTGAACAAATGAAAAAGTTATCGAAAATGAAAGACGAAGCAAGTCAGCAGGAAGAAGAAATGGAGGATCTTGTAAAGGACCTTGTTGAAAGCGAAGGCTTCGATGAAGATACTGTCGATGAGAAGGCCGAAGAAACAGCCGGGAAGGCGTCTGAAATAATGGAAACTTATCTCGGAGATGACCCCGATACGCAGGAAGCCTTGGAGTTCTTATGTTTGGCGGAGGGAGGAGAAGTAACGCATTATGAAGTTTTGGCAAGCGTCGCAAAAGATGTAAAAAATAAAAAGTTCGGAACAAAAGTAAGATCAATTCTCCAGGAAGAAAAACGACATCTGGCTTTATGTACAAAACTGGCTAAGGACAACGCCGCTTCCGAGTAAGGCATCCACCTCTTTTATTTTTCGACTCGACTACCGGTTCTCCGTCCTTTTTTAAGTAACGCAATAGGAATAGGGATATAACTTTGCAGTAACGTGGATGTTGAAGTGTTAAATAACTTATTGTATCTAACTTAACATGGAAGATCCAGTGGAAGATACAGTTGAAAATACAGTGGAAGATACAGTTGAAAATACAATCAAAGAAGTGAAAGATGAAGATGATGTTAAACTAACAGATTCTGATACATACCTAGGTTCAGACTAGAATAAGGAAATTAGACATGATCAGGATGGAGGAAGGGATCCAATGAATTCAGAGGATATAGCAAAACATGAACCCGCTGCGGTTAAAAGAGATAAGGAACAGGGATGTTCGGGCGACCCGGTTTAAATTATCCAAAATAGATCAATTTTGTATTGGGTAAATTCCCCATGGGCGAAATAACAAAAAAGGAAACTAATAAGAAAACTAAGCATAGTTTCAGAACTGTAGGTTTTGCCTTGGGAATATCATTGGTAGCAGATGCTCTTGATTACCTGGCTGCTCCGCTACTTAGCACTCCAATAATTGGTGATGTGTTTGATATCATAGTCACTGGTCTATTATATTCGATAACTAAAAGTAAGGTTGCACTTATTATGAACCTCGCTGAGTTCTTACCGTTTGGGGACTTTCTCCCTGTTTATACGGTATCTACTTTGATATGGATATTGCGAGAATACGGTTATGAATCATTTTTTAAAAAGTTACTGGTGTTGATATTGATATCAAATAAACGCTAAATCTTACATCAAAGTCGAAATGCCGGTATATGCTTCCTGGAGACCATAAACCCGTCGGAAGGAGAGAACGCAGAAATGAAGGCAAACATTACCAGCTATTAGGTTCAATGATTGCACAAAATCTCAGTAAAAATAGTAGTCAATAGGTTTACACGATATCATTGAAAAGGTGGACGATGGGATAGAAAATCAAGAATATAAACGAGTCTTCAAGCTTCATTCTTTAAAACTGTAGACGGAAATTATCTCAACGAGATGTTTAACTGGGTTGAAGACTTCGGGAGCCGGATGGATGATTAGGAAAGTAAGCAGTCAAAAGAGGAATTAGACTCAGAAACAAAGGAACTTATTCATGCCAGATGGATTACAGAACAGAACAAAACGAAAACGAACGACTAAAAACCTAGAAAATCCAAAATCTGACATTCCTACTAATGATAATCCCTTTTTGAGTAACTTGTACATTACGTTTACTATTATTATCCTTCTCTAATATTATTATCATTTTTTCCTATTACGGGCAATTTGAATAGCCCAAAAAAGGTTATAACGATTATAGCATATGATGTGTGGTACTAGGCATATTGAATAAAATTAGGATTTATGGCGTCGCTATTCCGATCTGCATAGTTTTTGTGAGTTTCTTAATAGATTCATCTCATGCTCAATCATCGGACAAGTTTCTTACTTGGACTGATGATGAGTTTACCATTCAGCACCCATCAAACTGGCAAGTTAAAGAAAATACAGAACCTCCTGATGGAAGAGTTTCGTTTGAGTTATCAGATAGAAGTTTGCCTATATTTCAGGTTAGTACTGAAGAAGCTGAACCCCATCTTGATAGTGACACAACGCTAAAGAATATTTCCTTGAAAGAACTTGCCGAACACGAACTTGCTGAAATGACTTCTTCTGAATTCAGAAACTTTGATCTAATTAAACAAAATAAAGTTACCGTTGGCGGAAATGATGGATGGAAGATGGAATTTGCTGCGGAAGACAGTTTTTACCTCTTCGAGATTTGTACTATTGCTAATGGAAAAATATATATTCTAACCTATCAGGATTATGCCTCAAAAGTTCCAGAAACGTTACCCTTAGCCAATAAAATGGTGGAATCATTTCAAATCATAAACGAATAAATTACTCTATTTGGTAACCTTTTAGACTTAGTCTTAGTGCATCTAACAAATCGTCATGACTTGTTTGTTCTTTATCTAGGGAATATTCTTTAGCCTGTGCTGTTCTTAACGATATATTTAATTTTTCATACTCTACTGGTATGGCCAAATATCCAAAAAAAATCGCTAGTATTGTTACCGGAAATATGATATATGAAGCGTGGAAGGTTCAAAGTCTAATGGAGAAACTTTCAGATCCACTAGTAAAAAGCCATGAATTTACATCAACTCACTCTATTAGAAAAATATTTGAAACCAGATGTCAAAAGGCAAAGATGAATCATAATCACATTAAAATATTAATGGATCATTCGTTTGGAGAGTCACAAAATTATCATTTGTCTACAGAACAAGAATTATTGGATGACTATCTTAATGCTGTTGACTTGTTAACCATAAATGACGAGTCAGATTGAAAAAGGAAATTGAAGTCCTGAAAATTGAAAAATCTCGATTTGAAACAATAATAAAAGATGTGGAACAATTGAAAAGAAAATTCAATAAATTAAAAGCTTAGGCTAACTTTCTTCCTTTGTATTTGTCAATCAAGCATGAGATCACCAAACAACTATGGCTACTTTGCCATTTTGGATTTCAGAGTTTATCCGAAATATATTCACAGGAATATTTGTAACACTTACATATATTATAGAGATTATGATAAATAAGCTTAATTTTATATTTATCATAATCGAAGCTGACTGGATCATATATTATCGAATACTTATGTTATCATTATGTTACCTACTGAGAGTAAGCATCAAATGACGGAGCCACGTGGCTCTATTAACGGCAGAGATATGCTTAGACAACTAATGAAATTACAAGATTCTGCAGCAATCATCGTAAAAATTTCACCTATAGGTTATGCACTAAGTAATGGACTAGATTACTGTTGTGTAGTAGTAGAATACAAGGATGGACGTAACTACTCACTACATGAATATGGAAAAGAGGCAAGAAAATTGCACGAAGAGGCCAGAATTATGGGAGGGAAAGAATCACTTTGAGTGAACAGAAAGAAGTTATCGCTGAACTAGAAGATCTCAATCTACAGAGTGCAACATTAGCAGAAACATATCGCAGAATTTTTTATAAAGTAGATCCTGCTTTAGTTTTTGATCTCGTTACACGTTTGCAACAAGATCCAAAAAATCCAAAACCAATGTATACTGTTGAAGTGTTCGCGAAAGATGGAACAGATCCACAGAAATCAAGAGATCATATATTGCAGACGACTGGATCAGTTCCTGCCATCTATGATAAGGGTACTCACTACGTCTCACATCACCGTTTGAACCTAGAAATTCTAAAAAAACTGAATGATATAGACTATGTTTTGGAGGTTATGGCTGATTATACTGGTAGTGCAGCATCAAATGGACCACGACATGATATAGGTGACTGGAAGAAAATAAAAGACAAAGTAAATAATAAGTGATGCATTTGCAAAGGCTAGGATAATTTTTTCCTTCGTTATCTTTCTTACTTATTTTTGAGTGATTTCTGAAAGACATCTTTGACCTTGATTTGTAAGGACTGTATTTTTCTATTTCCTAAATGATCGAAGATAAGTATATTCTAAAAGTGTTTATAATAGTAATTTCATTTGATTTTGAAATATGGGTCAAATAAGAAGAAATGCCCGATCAAATGGGAGTCGCTTCCAAGATGTTAGTATCAATTCTGGACGTGTTAATGTTTGCAGCAATATTCCTTTGTATTATACGGTTACTGTAAAGACAGAATTAATTATTTAGCTCTGAGTATAAGGTAACATTGGTTAAGCTTCAAAGCATTTTTAGCTGTTATAAGTAATCCTCCTCAAATTCTTCTCCACTAGTCTCCTCTTCTAGATCAAGATCAAGATCAAGGCTCTCTTTTTCTTCTGGGCTCTTGTAGGGAAGATCAGCCTCGCCAGCAGAGTTACATACAGGACATTTAAACTCAATTATTTGTCCTTCTAGGTCCAAGGGAAACTCTTTTGAGAATACCTCATTGCATTTTGGACACACGAGAGTTGCCTCAATACTGTCGGTATTGAACTTGTTTGATTCTAACATAAATACAGTACTAGTCATCCTTTCTACTATTTGAGCAATATTTTTTATAAGTATTACAATTAAAATGTATATGGATTAGAAAATATGTCGGATAAGCAGGAGTTCTGCTTGATATATAGATTAAAAAGAAATTTTTTAGTATTCGCGGAATGATTGCGTTACCATTTTAGTTCCTTAAACAGATAGAAGTTGTCTCTACAGAAGTCAAGCGATGTTATTATCCTAGGAACACCCTTCCATCTTTTGAATGAAGTAGCCATTTTGTTTTATGCTGTCTTCAACTATCTTTGGTGCTTCTTGCACGTGACAAAATTGGCATTCCTCTTGAGTCATTTTTTGTCCTTCTTGCCCAGAACTTTTTAGGTACTGTTTTCCGTATTCTATAGCTTTTTCATGTGGAGTTGAAGATTCCACAATAACGTCAAAGTGCATAAGGCTTCCGTCTTTTTTTGTTACGTATGTATCATATACTGCACATTGCATGACATTTTTTGATAGCGATCTATATTTATTCTATACAGTCATCTTGAACGGAATATTTGAACTCTTGTCCAATTTCAATAACTGCACTCCTTTTTAGGACCAATCTTTGAAATAGTGTTTTAAAAACTTTTGTATTTCGAGATTCAGGCTGTATTTAGCCTGTTCCAAGTCCAAAGAATTACTCCGGTAAATACAGGATAGAATTTATATTAAAATTACTTAATTAGATTTATACAAAATAACAAAATGGCATACGCATTAAATAAGTATGGAATTGCCGTAGGAATATTTTCTCTTCTTGGATAGTGATGAACTATACATTTTTGGAAAAGAATGTCCTATTAGATGCGGTGTATCTTAAATTTTCGCACCTGCAATTAACCTTCAGTTAACTGTTGCACTTCTTTTTAATGTATTCAATAATCTCTTTTAGGGAAGTACCAGGACCAGAGTTTCCGTGAGTGCCATGTTTCTCCATGATCTTCTTATTTTTTTGGGGTATTATTCCGCCACCAATTACTAAATATTTTTCGCCCCTTGCTTATTCAGTAAAGACCTTACCTTTGGAAAAAGCCCCAAGTGTGCACCGTTTAATAAGCTCATGGCCACCACATAAACATCTTCATCTATTGCTATCTTCGCAACGCGCTCGGGAATCCAAAAAAGGCTGGAATAAATGACTCCCATTCTTGCATCTCTTAAGGCTCTACAGATTACAAGAGCCTCTCTATCGTGTCAATCAAGACCTAATTTAGAGACTAGTACTCGTATCGGTCTTTTCTGACCACCCTTCAAGGTCATATTAGTACGACTGAATGTGTCGTTTAAGTTTCTTGTCAGAAACGATCGACAGATTTGAAACTGAATTTGTGGTGGTAACGACTGTGCAATTGTCGATACTCTTCATTATAACCAGTGTGGCACTAACTTGTCATATGCGGGAGTCTATTTTTTACATGAGTGCACTGTTTGAAAAATATATACGATTTTAAGCCCGCTCTTTTAGACTAAGCCACAACTCACGGGCATTAGCTTTTAAATTTCTTGGTTTCGTCCGCAATCTCTGCCCACAACATGGGCAATGCAGATCGTTCCAATCTAAAAATATTTCACATTCGCTGCATCTTTTCTGTCCCTTGAGGTAACGAAATTTTCCCGATGAACTCGGAGCTTTGTATAGAAGGCATATTCCG
>JBKPGB010000097.1:0-2838 GCA_046729135.1 Thermoproteota archaeon
GAAGGCGGCGAAAAATCTGTTGGGACCAACAGTAATGTGGACGAATCTTTTTCATGTATTGACTGTGGACAAGAATTTTAGTCACATCAAGAATTAAAAGAACACGAAAGCAATCAGCATTAAACTCGCTGCTACGAAATCTAATTTTTATTTGCGAGAAACTGGTACAATGTGTTGCTTAATAATAACAATATTGTACTACTAGTTTACAAATGGTAGAAATTGAAAACTAGTCACTTGATAAAGTCAGAAAGGCTCGTTTGCAAGTTGAATGTTGGATGGACCGTCTTCGTTAGTTTCGTCTCTGAAAGTTGCGCGCGTTTTTTTCATTTCTTTTATTCTATCAATTTGAATACGGCCAACTCCAACCGGAAGACCCTATGTAGTACTGCAAGTTCCTTCGTAAGATCTAAAAGATACTTTCGAATAATAGTTTTCCCTTTGTTATGAATTTGCGCGCGCAAGTACTAGAAATGCATTAAGAGACCTTCCGAAAATACAAAATCGGCTTTCACTACATGTTCAAGAAAGTTAGATAGATTATTAACTTCTATCGAATATTGGCAATCTAATTTTGGAGCAAGTCTTTTGTCTGAAATTACTCCCATAGATACTGCAGCTTTTCTGAATGCTGGATTGTCATTCTCTGAGTCTCCCAAATACAAGATACCTCCGACTCTAGCTCCTCCGTCTGCATTCCTTTTGATATTTGGGATTTCTGATGTAACAAAATCGAATGCCATTCCTTTATCGTAATATAGTGCGTATATATCCGTGAACGGATGTGAGCTATATGTCAGGACGTGAAGATAGTCCGTCCCCGCTGATGAAGATGATTTGAACTTTCGTATCATTTGCTTTAAAGATGGCTCGAGTTTATTCTTGCATGATCTCTAATCCTTCAAATGCCTGTAATCAATTGTTATACCTGCCAAGAATTGTCTATCAGCAGTATATTTTCTTTCTACAAACAAATTATCTTTAAATTCTAACTCAATATCTGCTATCAGTCTGGACAATAAAACTGAATTGATCTGTAATGTCTTGTGACTGTTAGGAAGGAGATAGGATTCCGCAATATAATGTGAAACATTGGTGCATCCCTCTTTGATGTTATTGTTGTAACTACTTCTAATTTTTCTACATCGACCTCTTCCGATTCTTTTTTATGGATCTTAAGACTAATGGTTTCAATACCCATAATGCATGAAAGGATGCTAGCAAATTTTGTCTTTGAATGAAGAAAATGATAGTCTTTGCTTGAGATAATACATACTGGGATCTGTCGAGATATATCCCACAAGATCTGTTCTAATTCCTCTGGTATTGTGCCTACTTTGTTCTTTACAGAATCAGTTGGACACAAGGTTCCATCATAGTCAGATAAAATGGCAGCTATTCTGGTTTGCATACAATGTTCAACTAGTCATGTGCGGCTCGTATTGCTAAGTATTTCCATCGGGTATTTCCGTAATGAGACCTGATTACGAGAAAAGGAAACCTTGCTGAAGGTGTGGTCGTTTTCAACAGCATCGAAACACTAATGATAGCTATGTTTGAACTGAGTATAATTTCATCGAGAATTCATAGTTACAGTCAATGCTATTTACGCTTGAATTGTGCTAAAATAATGTCTACTTTGAAGGAAGCTATATATCCTAATGTCGTAACTATTGAAAATCAAAAAGATAAAAATGAAGTAGATTTTTGATTAATAGATTAGAATCTTTCTTTCTTCTACTTTACGCCAGAGGCGATTTATGTCCTAAGTTCTTCCAAAACATGTGTTCTATACTTGCTCAAGTAATTGAGTATGCTAAGGCTGTAGTTTGGTACTGAATCTAGGGTAATGCACGGCAGATGAGTAAGAAATGAGAATTTCTGTTATCAGTTGCAGATACCATCTCGATTTTTTGTAGAAAGAAAGAAAAAATTTAACTATCAGTCAATGTTCAAAGAAACGAACTTATAGTGTCCGTTATTACAACCCTATTATATGTCTAATATATGTCTAATATATCAGTCCCGGTCGTAATCATTCCTACAAGTCTATGACGTAACCATTAAAAGTCATGTAGTAGAACAAATATCGCAGAACAAATGACAGCCCGTCACAAAATCATGATGAGGATAAATGCTATCAATAAGTATAAACTGCCTGTACCGAAAGATCTGTTACAACGTATCGACAGAACTTCATCTCCAGCTCATTTGGGCAAACTTCGAAATGCGATTGATTTCATAGTTGATAAAGAGACACCCGTTCTTGCAGCAGACTATGGAATAGTAATTTTTGTTAAAGATAGCTCTAATATCGGAGGATCTAATCCAGTTTATTGGGGGCATACAAACTTTATTGTAATTATGCACTCAAACGGAGAATACTCACGATATGATCACCTAAGCTATAATAGTTCAAAAGTGAAAGTTGGTCAACATGTTAGGGCAGGGGAAGAGATAGCTAAGGTTGGAATGACAGGATATACATATCTACCACACCTTCACTTTCAGGTTTTTGTGCTTACTGGAAGTAATATGTGGACAGACTTTGATACTCTGGAAGTTAAAGATTTTGTTATTTCTTAAGCCCCCTGCTGCCTTAACAATTTTTTCTTATTCTTGCAGTATAATCTTACCAGAATATGTTAAAAAGCAACTAAAAGATGGTAACGCATCTTGGATATGCCAATGGATGGAATGCAGCTAAAAAATAAGCTAATTATCTATTTTTCTTTTATATATTCAGTATTCCAATGTTGCTCAAATCTGATTTTAGTAATACAAATTTTTGGTGGTCAAATTCTTCAGGGCACAAAAGTATCATGGCTATTTTGGAAG
>JBKPGB010000098.1:0-2725 GCA_046729135.1 Thermoproteota archaeon
TGATGACTTTCTTTAGGTTTCCAATTTGATGGATGTTCGATGCTAAACTTTAAATCATTATTAGTATAAGTTTTAAAATTGTCCAATGATTGAGCATAAGATGAATTTATTAAAAGACTCACAAAAATTATGAAGATCGAAATAGAGATGCCATAAATCTTAATTTTATTCAATATGCCTTAGGATTCATTATAACTAATAAGATTTTTCCAGCGATGTTCTTCACACACATTAAGGCTAGGCTTGAAAGGATGATAAATTGATAACAAGTTTAAGGACTGCCTATGCTATAGAATATTCTCTAGACAAAGAACAAACAAGTTACAATGATTTGTTGGATGCATTAAGATTAAGTCTAAAGGCATATAATTTTAAATAAAAATAAAAAAAAAATAAAAAAAATATTGGGGGTAGTCACACATCGTTATCGTTATTGTACAATTGCTGTCTTTAATCGCTGAATGGATTTCCATCAACGGATGCATCGCCCTTAGCATTTTGAGCGAGGTTTTGGCAAGTTACTTCGTTGTCGTTATCATTTTGTCTATTGTCGTCACCGTGCCCATTTTCAATCTCTATCTTACACTTATTTTCCTGATCTATCTTCTGGTCTTTGTCGCCATTGTATTTGTTTTCTGAAGCGAATGCTGTTTGTCCTAGTGACATACCTGTTGCTGTTAGTCCTGTCAACACTGCTGCAGACAGTACTACAAACATCACGTATTTTGTATTCGACATTTGTTGTAGCCAAGTGATACTAAACAAGGTATAAGTAGATTGAGTAAGAATTACTAAAAAAAGAACATATTCTCGTCTGTTACATTAAATCTGAGTTTATGAATAGAATATTATTCATATTAATCAGATAGAATTTAATTGTGTTATTGTTTTCCATCACAGAATTAAATAAAATTAAAATATAAGATTAACGAATTATTGTTGTGTTCAACAGTAGATTTGGGTTAGGTGGCATTTGATTTTTTAGCCGCCTAATCTAGTCTATTCTTCTTTAAGGATTAGTATCATAAATAAGGTTAACCCTATCTCCGTAAATCCTCATAAGTTCACTGATCTCAAGATCTTCATGCAGTTTAATTTTCTTTCCTCTTTTCTTAGCACTCTCTCGTTTTTGCTGCAGCAAAAACAAGTACTAACAGAGAAGGATAGTAGAAATATTATTATTGATACTTGAATGAAAATTTTTTTGTTATACAATAACCATATCACCTATTGAATTGAAAAGATTCTACCATTTTATTGGCTAGTGGTAACGTTTCTGGAAATTTCGAGGAATAATCCTGATAGGTTAGAACATATATTTTCCCGTGAGCAATAGTACAAATTTCGAAGAGATAAAGACTATCTTCCCCAGCAAATTCCATCTTCCATCCATCATTTCCTCCAATGGTGACTTTATTTTGTTTAATTAGATCAAAGTTTCTAAATTCAGAAGAAGTCATTTCGACTAGTTCGTGTTCAGCAAGTTCTTGCAAGGAAATATTCTTTAATGTCATTGTGTCACTATCAAGATGGGGTCCAGCCTTTTCAGTATTAACTGCAAATATAGGCAAACTTCTACCTGTTAACTCAAACAAAACTGTTTCATCAATCTCTTTAACTTGCCAATTTGATGGGTGTTGAATGGTAAAGTTCAAATCGTTATTAGTATAAGTTTTAAAATTATCCACTGATTGAGCATAAGATGAATTTGTTAAGATACTCACAAAAACTGCACACATCGAAACAGAGATGCTGTAAATCTTAATTTTATTCAATATTGCTTAGAATTTATGGCAACTAATAATATTACTATTGTAGCATGTATTCTATATAAGATAGTAAAGTGTGACCCTTTGCCAGTTCTGCTTTCAGATCCATTTCTTTTATATCATCTAACTCTTTTTGTCTATCCCTTTGTCTCTTCCTTTTCTTAGCCGATGCTCTAGAATCAGTTCCTAGAAATTCATTTTTAGCATTATCAAAAGGGTTTTCCACAGTTTCAATCACATCTTTAATCGATGCTTCCTTTTCTAACTCATAGATTGGAACGATTAAGCCACATTCATGACACTGACGCCAGTTTTCGTGATTTACGGGAATAGGTTCATTTTGGTAAATTCTATTTCTCAAGGGAACTTTAAAGCCAAATTCTAGACAATGCTTACAGTATGATTTCTGTGTCGTCATTATCGTCGATATAATGACCTTCATTGAAATCCACTATTTCTATATGTGAGCGTTTGATAGTCAATTAACTATTAAGTAATACTAAATAAGAAATCCTTAAAAAGTTAGTCCTACTGTATTTTTATGATGTCGACTGAGACTGAGGCTAAAACAAAGCCTAAAACCGAAATTCAGTTTAATTTTAACGAAAAGTCATTAGAAGCATTTACGAAAGAAGGTCTAGATCTCCCTCATGACGTGCGATTTGAAATGGAGATGATTTCTAAATTCAAAGCCAAAGCCAAGCCCCCAATTCAGATCATCATAAAAACAATCAATAGAAGATCCGTCGTTACGTATGACAAGGATGGCAAGGCAATACGGAAAGAATATTTGACATATAGAGCAGACTATCACAGTAAGGATTGGCTAGGTAATGATATTTGGGTAAGAACACATCTTCACGGGCAATTTAAAAAACCTATAATCAGAACTATTATGGAAATGAATTATGAAACTGGAGAACATATCCCTAGAAAAGAACTTAATGGCTCAACTG
>JBKPGB010000099.1:0-1981 GCA_046729135.1 Thermoproteota archaeon
AGTTATCGCTGTTATGACTGTACATGAGTAGATTCCCAAAGCAGACATAGTTTTCATGTCCGCTTGAATGCCAGCACCACCACTGGAATCACTCCCAGCTATTGTCAATGCAGCCTGTACCAACACTAGAAATATGTTAAAATTGGATTATTCAGTCTATCGGATTTCCATTGACTAACTTTGTTACTTTATCTATTGATAGTCCGTAAAAATGCTGTTAATGTAAGACAATAATTCATCCCGCAATTGAATTACCTTTGTACGGTTATCTCCATCTAAATTTGTTTGTAACAGTACATCAAGGCCTTGAACTAGATATTGGATATTTGGAAGGGTAAGAAGAGATTTTGTATATTTAGTGACGTCCTGATTACTCAATGAATTCTTTTGTATCTGCTTGATGTTAAAGATTTTGGATAAGCAGATTTTGAGTATTGAATATCGACTAAATGGATCATGGAACAAAAAACTCTTTTCCGTAGGCTATCTCAAATTTCTTCAATAGATTTATACAACAAGGTTCAACAAACAAATTCCGCTTTTCAGCCGTATGATATGTGATCAAATTTGCGTTTCCATTTCTTCCGCAAACCGGTCTTCCACATATTACACACCTGTGAACTTCTTCAAACAGGTCCAGTGCTTCCGAGCCATAGGCATTAATAATAAATTTACTACTATCAGTACCCTCTACTTCTATGTAGTAATATTCTATCCCATTATTCATGTAAATCACTTTTTTTGGGAGGAAGCTAAATCTATATTTTTTATCCACTAGATCATGAACTAGCTTCTTAATGTTACTTGGAACTACAGGTTTATGAATGAGAGTACTACCTGTCATGGTTCATCATCCATTTTGCATTTATGTGAGTTAATCAACACAATATTATTCAATCCAAATACAGATAAACTGGATTAAGCTTGGAATATGACAATTTTAATTCAATCATAAAAACTAAGCTATTCATCTAATGCGTATTTTGGCAGAATTTATAAATTCAAACTAGAACTTGCTTAAATTCTCTGGCAAACTACTTCCTGGTTGCTCTACAATTATTCAATAAAGAAAAAAATAAAGAATTTTTTCGTAGTCTATCTATTTGGAGTATTGCTTTTGTGCAGATGTATAGAAGTTTGACCATGTATTGGCCAAGTTTGCATTATATTCATTCATTGTTTCCCATGTTTTGCCATACAATTTGATATTCTCTCTAGCGGCGTTTAGATTTTCTATCGCTAATTGGTTGGC
This sequence comes from Thermoproteota archaeon, assembly GCA_046729135.1. Taxonomy (GTDB): domain Archaea; phylum Thermoproteota; class Nitrososphaeria; order Nitrososphaerales; family Nitrososphaeraceae; genus TA-21. The sequence continues at coordinate 1,253 of JBKPGB010000099.1, forward strand.
GGTACCAAACACATGGAATGCTTGAGAGGTGACTTCGTCTGATTGTTTTTTAAATTGCTCTGCATATGGAACTGTTGCTGGTATGTAAGGATTTCTTGCATTTCCATACCATGACTTTTGAATTGCAAATGTCCTGTTTACTGCTTCTTTTGTCGCTTGGAGGTATTCTTGTTGTAGGTTCGAAATTGATTGTGCATATTGTGGTTGATACTTTGATATTTCATCGATTGTTCTTAACATATTTTGCTTGCAGCTGTCTAACATCTCTACGTTTTCTGTTGCAGTTTCTCTTTTTTCTGTCAAGTTCGTTCACCTTTAAATGGTATTAAAAGGGTATATAAATCTTTGGTGTTAAACGGGATTCAAAGGTATAAAACACCATCAAATGTATTTGAACAATGTGCCAGTTTAGAAATCATTGTTGTTTAAACCATTGAATATTATTCAATAGTTTGGATAATCTGCGGTGATTTGTGGTAATTCAATAGAAAAATAAACCGACTACATGATAAACACTGGTGACATGCAAATTAGCCATTGTGATTTTCCTGAAGGGATTATGTACGATTTGGATAACCTCGTTTGGTTAAAGAATGATGATAACGACCGTTCTATAGTTACATTAGGATTAACACCGATTCTTATTTCATTGGCAGGAAAACTAATCAAGATAAAGCTAAAAGAAATTGGAACTATTATTGAGAAAAACAAGAGCGTTGGATCAATTGA
>JBKPGB010000100.1:0-1432 GCA_046729135.1 Thermoproteota archaeon
TTCTTTATCCTCAGTAAAGCACCAAATTAGCATTGCCGATTCTAAAGACTATTTCATAATGGGACTAGTAAATTTATGGATCTTAAGTGGAATAAGAACACTGGAAGATTCTAAAATAGCATTAAGCAGGCTGGAAAATAAAGGAATAAGCTATCTAAATGGTGAAGTGACAGCAATTGATCCTGTCTCAAGGACTGTCACAATCAAAGGAAGTTCGACTCTCAGATTAGAATATGACTATTTGGTAATAGCATTAGGATCAGAATTTGCACTTGAACATGTCAAGGGATTTTTAGAAAATGGAGGCTCTAATCTATATGATGCAGAGCAAGTTCCAAAATTAAGAGAAAAGATACTTTCATTAAAAGAGGGGAGAATAGCAATATGCATAACCTCTCTTCCATACAAATGCCCACCAGCACCATATGAGGCATCTCTACTTATCAATGATATTTTAGTTAAGAATGGTACAAGGGACTCAATTGATATCGAAATTTATACACCAACTCCAATTGCTTTACCTGTAGCGGGAATAAAAGTGAGTCAAGATGTTATTAACCTTCTTGATGATAGCCGTGTCATTTTCCATCCATTACATAAAATAAAGACGGTCTCAGACACAAAAGAGATAGAGTTTGAAAATGGAAATAGGGTAAATTATGATTTGTTGATAGGTATCCCTCCTCATAAAGTTCCTGAAGTAATAAGGAATTCTGATCTAATAAAGCAAGGACAAAACTGGATTAATGTAGACAAGTTCAGTCTTAAGACAGATTATCAAAATGTTTTTGCAATCGGGGATGTAAATGAGATCAAAGTAAATGAAAATGTGGCTATTCCTAAAGCTGGAGTATTCGCAGAAGCTCAGGCGAAGGTAGTTAGCCAACAAATTATCGATGATATTGAAAACAACAGGGATAAACTATCATCATCAAAATTTGATGGAAAGGGCTTTTGTTTTATGGAAGTTGGAGATAAGAAGGCAGGGTATATTGCTACAGATTTTTATAATGAAGATGGTCCCGTCACTCTACTTGAGCCACCATCTAAGGAATCATACGAAAAGAAATTAGATTTTGAAAGAAGTAAGATAAGTGAGTGGTTATTATAGTAAGGCCATTATCGTAATCCGCAGCTTGTTTGTCTACCGATCTTTTTACTTTGAAGCCACTAAGGGTTGCTCTTCTACTTTCTCCAGCTCTGGTTGCTGTTCTTCTTCTTCTGCCTCAGCTAGCTTATCCATTCTTCTCTTGAAGAGTTTGCTATATTCGTAGTCTGATATAAAGTCACTCATACCATAGTATTCTTTAGTATATTATTTAAACAGATTCCTAATGAATTTACATGACGATATCATAAGTGTGACAACAAGCGACCATTCAATTTTATCATACCGTCTGATGACAGTCCCTTCGAATTTAAAACACCTATT
>JBKPGB010000101.1:0-1598 GCA_046729135.1 Thermoproteota archaeon
GGTGATTGGGATGCGTACATTAATGACTTTGCTGCACTCATTCCCGACTATATTGATCTTGCGTTTGGAGAGGTTGATGACTATCCTGGAATAAAGAGTCCAGATATCAAGGACTATATCGTTAAACATCAAATCACTTCGTCATATTTTTACAGTGCTTACCCGGATGCATCGGTGCGAGATATACGGAAGGCAATGAAAGTTAAGGGTGGATTGGATGTTTTGTTAGATGCCGCTAGCAGTTAGATACTAAGGCAAGGAAACAACAAAGTCCAAAAATCTATAGCCACTGTATTTACTCAAACGTGGTTGATGTAATTATTTGAATATAAAATTCTACGACTTGCAATATTTGATCACTTTTGTATTGTAGTATTATGAGTGATACCATTCATAACTATATAGACACCTTTACAATATACGGTGGCCAGGAATTCTAATTGGCTCATAAATGTTTATAAAAATCCAAAATGATCTATCGCTATGTCAAAACCCAATGTAGCACAAGGTAATGTTCGGCCTGGGTTAAAGGCAGGACGGTCAAATGAATTCACTCTAATTTTTAAGCTCAAACCAGGTGGTGCGGAACGCATGCGAAAGAAGATGAGGGATGCTATCAGATCCCAAGATCAACGTCCTGCCGATCGCATAGGTACCCTTCATGATATGAGGTTTGTGATTTTCGATAATGATACTAGGCTCTTATTCGCTTCCACCTATGATGGTGATTGGGACGCGTACATCAACGACTTTGCGACGATAATTCCGGACGATATTGATTATGATTTTTCAGAAGTTGAGGGTTATCCTGGAATACATAGTCCTGATATCAAGGACTTTATAGTTAAACACCAAGTCACAGCGACATACTTCTACAGCGCTTACCCAGACACAACCGTACGAGATGTATGGAAGGCATTGAAAGTTAAGGGTGGATTGGATGTTTTGCTAGATGCGGCTAGCAGTTAGAAAATAGGATAGAAAATGACTCCAAGTCAATATCGTCGAGCAACAGAGCTGGTTGAAATGATCCATCAGAATTTTCAAGGGTTTCATCCAGGTTACCGTGGTGTGCATGCCCAAGGACGTTATTATGCCGCCGTATTCAAGGCCACGCCGGAAGCAAAGAAGCTGAGTCGTGCAGTACATCTACAAGGTGAGCCTGTCCCAGCTACTGTGCGGCATGGACACAGCGCATCTGGAAATCCTTGGGGACCTGCAGTGACTCCTTCAATGGCTGTAAAATTCTATCTCCCAGATGGTACAGTAACTGACCTAATCGGCCTAACGATACCACTATTTTTTGGTCGTACCCCCGATGAAGTGCTTGAGGGCCTAAAGATGCTAAAGCCGGATAAGGCCACCGGCAAGCCCGACGAAAAGAAGCTCATGCAATACTTGTCGACCCGGCCATGGATTGCTAACGCGTTCAAGATAGCTAAGAGTCTTCCATATCCCCTCAGTTTTGCTCAGACTGTCTTTCACGCAATTCACGCGTTCAAGTTTGTAAATGCTGCCGATGAGGCACAGTATGCTAGATATCACTTGGAACCCGAGGCTGGCGAAGCCGGTCAGACGATTGAAGAACTGCAGAAGCA
>JBKPGB010000102.1:0-1296 GCA_046729135.1 Thermoproteota archaeon
ATTTCAACAAAATTATAATCTAAATTAAATTATATTATTCTCATCTTAGAATAATATTTATAGTGGAATACTATACAATGCGATAATGAATCGTAGTTTAATAGTGGCAAGCTTACTAGTAGCTAGCTTTTTGCTTGCAAGCAGTATTGCTTTGGTTCCGTATTTTTCAGGGAACAATGTGGTATCTGCACAGGGAAAAGAAAATCAAAATCAAGGAAAGGTCAAACACGTAACTTTAATCGCATCAGAGAAAGAAGTTCAAGTTGCTCCTGATAACGCTTTACATCCAGGAGGTATCATGTATAATGCAATGGTATTCAATGGTACCGTACCAGGACCAGTTATATCACTAGACCAGGGTGACACACTAAACGTCACACTAAAGAATGAAGGACAGACTATTCACAGTATGGACTTTCATGCAGGATTTGGTCCAGATAAAGCAAACTCTGGCAGCGTGAAACCAGGTGAATCAAAGACATGGACACTCAAGGCAGTAAACCCAGGTGTATTCTTCTATCACTGTAGTGCTGACAGCCTCAATGGAATATGGGAACACATTGCTAACGGAATGTACGGTGGCATAGTTGTTCATCCAGCTACAGAAGAAAAAGCCAAAGAATTCTATTTAGTATTCGGTGAAATATACAACAAAGCCGACAAAGGAGTATTTGCAGGTGCAAATGGAACAGGATCATTTGACGTTGCCAAGCTATTATCAGATCAGCCAGATCTGGTACTGACAAACGGTATGGCCCACAAGTATGTGCCCGCAGTTGGCCAAGTAAATAAACTAGTCATTAACAAGGACGCAGAATTATTCAAGGTAAAGCCAGGTGAATTAACTCGTTGGTATATAGTTAATGCAGGACCAAACGATGGTGTATCATTCCACTTTATCAGCGGAATGATTGATGTAAAAGATGGTAGCAACACAGCAAACAACGCCCTTGGAACACAGCTTAGAAATGACGAGACTTGGTGGATTCCTCCAGGTTCAGGATCAGTAATTGAATCAACATTCCCAGATCCAGGCATCTATGTAGGTGTAGACCACTCAATGAAAGACGTTGTAAAAGGTGCTGCACTAGCAGTAGTAGCCGCGGAGAACTCAACTGCAACTGATCATCCAACGGGAACATGTGTCGCACCAAAAGGCAGTGAAAGTGTTGTCTGTACAACCTCTTCAGGGTCTGAGCAAGCTTCCGCATCAGGATCAGAATCAAAATCTGGATCAAGTGAAGTAACCCAAAACGCTACAATGCTCAATACCAGCATCAGTAACATGACCGGCAA
>JBKPGB010000103.1:0-1894 GCA_046729135.1 Thermoproteota archaeon
AATCCGTAAATAGTTTGTTGAAGAGAGTATAATACTCGGGTCTTGAGACTCATGAAGAAACCAGAAAAACTTAAAATCATGATAATTCAAGGCGATGACGACAATCTGAGCCTATATAGTGATTACCTATCGAAGAGAGGTTACCATGTTATTGCTCGATATACAAAAGGAAATAATATTCTAAGTGATGTTGAAAAACAACCACCGGATGTTTTTATATTAAACTCTAGGTTACCAGGAAATAAAAGCGGGACGGAGGTAGCGACCGAAATATTGGATGTATATCCTTCGGCACCGATACTATTCATTACCGCTGATTACGGTCAACCCGTGCAAGTCAAAAAGCATCCTAAATTGCGTGACAAGAAAATCGAGACATTATTGAAGCCTGTAAAATTAGAGCAAATTGAGAATACAATAATAAACTTGGTAAGTAAATAAAAAAGGACCAATTGGATAAACTGAGTTCAGAAAAATTTATAAAGTTTTAGGTATTTATAAATTGGCACTTGGATATGAGTGGCGACCATTCCAACTCAAAACAAGAAATTATTGAACGTATCGAATCGATGGTTTTCCTATGTATTTATTGCAATAATGAAAACCGTATGACAGCATCAGTAATTGATTTTGAGAATCACGATACCGGAGCACATGCAATAGCATTTTTTATTTGTCCGGATTGCCGCAATAAATTCGCTGTTAAAATTGAAGATTTAGGCAAGGTAACAAAATAAGTTAGAAAACATCGAGTAAAAATAAGATAGAATAGTTGTTGTACTTTACACCTCAGCGCCTCCTAACACTTTTTAATTATGTTGCAAACAGGATTGTATGGGTTCACAAAGTGAGAAAACCAAGATAGATAATTCAACCTACAACATTCTAGCCGCATTAGGTATCGAAGCCAATTTTCTACACTCAACGGTGGACACGTATATCAGTGATGCGCAGAAAGAAAATAGAGATAAACTTGTCGAAGTTTGGAATATGATTAAGCAAGATAAAGAAAAGCACTTGCAAATGTTGAAGGACTGTCTCGAGACTGAAGTGAAAGAGGGAGAGTTAAACCGGTAATTTCGTCTAGAACCAATTAACTTTTCTTTTTATTTTCCGTTAATACATACTTGATACAATATCCAGTCCAGTATCCTTAGTTCACTATGGAATTTGTCGACCTCAAGATTAGAATTGCTCTCATTTACTTCATACCTCCCATATTTGCCATATTTCCCATATTAGTTAATTCGCTGACGTCGATAGTGTCCAATAACTTTTATTTCAAGCTAAGAGACACCCGAAGTATCCCTTCTATTAGGACCATGCTCTACAGATTTGTGGTAGCTCAAAACATACGGGTCCTCAAATATCTTATCACATATCTCACATTTGTGTTTCTTTTGATTTGGAGTATAGACAGTTCCCATTTCTAGAGTACTAATAATATTGACAACTTACCAGATTAAGCTTATGGAGTCCTTCGGTTTCTTTTAATACTGCCGACTGGCATCAATGAAAGTCAGGCAAATAATCAGAGGTTCCGAAAAACACAAAGAGAACCTCAAGTGCCTAGGACTATGGTGGTATTCACGGCTTTGATGATTATATTATTCCCACTTCTAGCCAGATAAGATATTCGTAAAAGACGGTTAAAAATTATAACAAGAGGGGAAAATCCAAACACCAGTCTGCAACTTCATACTAATCTTTGCCTTCATTCAAAATGAAAGGGATTATCACTCAGTGCTATAACACAATGCAATACAGCTTCTGCTTAGTAACACAATATCATGCAATGTATAGGTGAATCTTATCATTAATCGTTACGAACAGCGAAGCATCGATTGATGGGAAACACGATTGTATCTCTGACCATCATGCAATCATCTTCAAA
>JBKPGB010000104.1:0-16533 GCA_046729135.1 Thermoproteota archaeon
CCTTGGTCCTTTGTGGGGGGTTCCAAGACAGTTGCATTTCCTGTTTCTAAGTTTATCCGAGCAATGTAGCTTCCTGCCAAAGATGCAAAGTAAACCTCTCCATTGGGGGTAGTAGAAATACCATAGGGTCCTTGTCCTCCAGGAGCTTTTAACACTTCGATTGTTCCAGATCTTGGGTCCAATCGCCCATAAATCCCGCTCTGACCGGTAAACCATAGAACCTCATTGTGGTCAAAGGTGGCTGTATTGAGGTTTGCATTGTTAGTGTTCCCAGGCAGTGGAAACAAAGTAACGTTCTTAGTATTTGGATCCACTCGTACGATGGCATTTAAACCACCGTCTGTGATCCATGGTGCGCCATCCGGCCCTACAATAACACCGTGCGGAGCCGACCCGTTACCTAATGCAATGTGATGTGTCTTATTCGTTAATGGATCTGGCAATCCCAATTCTCCGGATTGCTGTGCAGTATACCAGACCGATCCATTCCGAGCAGGTGCAACATCGTGTGGATGAGTTCCAAGTGGAACTTGGAATTCTCTTATTCTAGGCATAGCATTATCCTGCGCAAATGAAGTTTGTTGGAATATTATAAAAACAAAGAATGATGATAGCGATATTAATTGTCTGAACATGAATGGATATAATTTCATGGATGCCCTATTTTATTTTTAATATTAATCATTTTACCGCCAGATAATTTTGTTTACGGCTCATTTTAAGTGAATTGATTATTGTACAAAGAATCAGAATACAATGGGAGTTTTCTACTGGGGCCAAGGGGATCTGATTGAATACTCAATCGGAACAGTATTAGGAATTCTTACTAATACATAAAGAAACCTTGGAGGTGGATTCTTATTTGGTATATTATTGCCTGTCATATATAATGAAGGTTCTATTTCTATTTTTTATTATAGGAGTTACCTCTTTCCAAGCAGTATACGCTTTTCAGCCGTCCGAACAGGCGGATTTTCCTGGTAACATGACGACAGGAGAAAATGGGTCGTCTTCTCCAGCATATATAATTGGGCGTCCGAATATTTCGAATTGCGATACAAATAGTTATACTTCTACAGCATGTGATATAGTGCGGTATTTAATTTCGTTACCGGCTGACAAAGTTCGGGAATATCCTTTAAGTGATCAACCTGGATCTGTAATAGCACTAACTTTAACACTATTGGACTCTGGAAATTTAACCAAAGTCTTGCAAAACACCCTACCTAAGGATCTTTCTATCATCAGAGGTAAAATAACATCAGAGGAATTTTATACAGCACTCTCAAGAATTCCTGAACCAGAGCGCGAACAGATAGTAAATAGATCTTTATCGAGGTAGGAAAACGTATTCTTATTCGCCATAATCTCATAACTCATTTCTCTTAGAGGATTCCGTTATCATTGATCGGTCATAATGGGAATTGATTAAATATTAGAGCGGAGCTTATTTAGAAATTCGAAACTAATTACATCTGTTCTAAATAAGAGGAAATGTTGTTTTATGAACGCAATACATAATGGGCCCAAGGGGATTTGAACCCCCGGCCGACCGGTTATGAGCCGGTCGCTCTAACCAGGCTGAGCTATGGGCCCGACAGACTTTTTCGATGTGAAAATATCTATAAAGGTTTTGAAAAGAGAAAATAATTATCTCTAGAATCTCTACAAACATTAGCTCTTCTATTTGACGACAAATTATATGGGCTAGTTAAATGGTGTTACATATTTTTCGTAGACAGCATCTAACAATAAGTGTTGTGCTTCAAGAGATTTTGAAGCTGCGCTGAAACAAATATCATGTTTGTGAGCTGAAATATTTTTTATCATACTCCTCCATATTTCTGCATGTCTGACATCTGCTTCTTGATGTATTTCAAAGTAGCTTGTCGAATCAGAGTGGATCATATTGTAGAATTCATGCAGGCCTTCAATTTTTGATCTGCTTATGTTCGGCAAATCCAATTCGTATGCATACATTGCACATATACCTTCATCTATTGAGTCCTCAGTTAATTCCACAAGAGCGGATATTGCATTCTTTGTATTTTCATCACAAACATAATTCAACAGATCTTGTTTTTGTACTCCAAGAGAGGTAGCAAATCTTATCCACGGATCAATATGACTTGACTCTTCTTTGTGACTCTCTTCAATTATACCTTTTAATTTGGATCCTTGCATCTTTAACTTGATATTGTTAACCATCTCTGGAACTACTTTCACTAATTGAAAATACTCCAGAGAATATCCTTGTAATTGATTTAAGCTTAATTCTCCGTTTGACCACATCTTATAAAATGGGTGTTTTAAAAGACTCTTCTTCTCTACTTCTTGATCTATTTTGTAAATCAGATCATTCATCAATATTAACCATCATTAACCTATATTTATTCTCATTTAAAACGGCTATTATTGACTTTGTGTAATCGGCTTTAGTAGTTCATAAAGCCTGGCTAGCCTATTGGATTATTGATATGTGTTTTTTGCGGTAGTAGCTGATGGAGGAGTCTGATTATAATCTCCGGCTGTCCCCTATTAGGCCTTCTGGAACTGCCGCCTGTCTGAGCTCTGCTTTTACTACAAAATTTAGTTTTAGTCCATTTGTACAGATCATGAGCTGCCATTTCTTATTTTGTCTTCCGTCTTTTGTCTATGTAAGGCCTGTATTGAATCAAACATTTTCCTCTTGGAATTTCTGTTTTTCTTCTTTTTCTTCTTCTCTAACTTCCCTTGAAACTGTGTTTGCACATATCGACAATTGAGTCAACAGGGGGAGGGATGATTCAATAGGTAAACGTGCAATTCTTTCAATCTCCTCATCATCATAAAAATCTTCAAAACCCGACATAGCTAACAAGAGTTTTATTTCCTGAATTCTACGATGAATTTTTTCATCCATACTTTCATTTCATTATCTTGTTATTTATTATACCGTCGTGAGTCAGTAGGCTGAGCGAAACTAATCTTCCCATAACATCCCTTGAGCCTTCAATCTATAGTGCTTGATACGAGCCGAATTAGTATAACCTGATATACGTGGATGATTTTGATGACAATGGAAGTCATATTCCTTTTTAGGTTCTGGTATGAAGTCACAACGATAGCCTTTAGGGGAAAATCTGAATTGTAGTTCTGTGATACGTGTGAAACAGTGTTTTGCTTGTCACACGTCGCGCTTTCTTTCTTATTTGCGCCAAACCGTTAATGTCGAATACTTCTCGTATCAGGAAGCAAACATCTGTCAGTTTTTCACCTAGTCTGCGTCTGTAGTCTGATTATTCATCAATTAAAGAGGCAGTCTCAGGTGTGCAATATGTGATATATTGCTCTTATTCGCCTTCGTATATTGTGAACTTGTAGAGGTTATGGTTATCTATCTTTTTTAGATTCCTTAACTGCAAGGGCGTAAGGGCAGATCTTCTTATTCCGGTTAAAGAATATATCATAATACACATTTTTATTCTCAAGGGCATCACATTTGTAAGCCTCAAAATCAGCGTGGAGATAAGCAAAGTCAGTACCTTGATTCTGTAATGACGTCTTAAATTTGAAAATCTTTTTGATATTAATAAGGATATCATTCATGAGGCAGAAGTGGTTTACTGCAAACATGACAAGATTCATTGAATTTTTAGTGCTGTAGTTATCCTTTTGATATTGAAAGTATTTTATCAAATATGACTCGATATCCTGACGTGGTAACTTTGGCAGAGTATTGGTGTCTTTGATCAAAATATTGCATAAATCTTACAGGGGCCCGCTTATATGCATGCTTTGTTGCTTCGCTCTGAAGTGGATTTATGAAATTATAATAGGCATTTCCCTTTAGTTCAACATCAAAGCGTCTCCATCCCTTTCTTTATATAGTAATACCTATAAATACGCACTAAACAAAACCTTATGTGATAAATTCGTTTATATTATAGGCATTCTTTTTTGTTCTGATTAGACCAAACCTGCGACTTGTCCGATAAAGTTTAGAAACTCATAACATAAATGTTCTAATTTCTTTGGCTGTAAACTATTATATTGTGAATTATACATCATCCTAGTGGCTCCGGTGGTGTAGTAATCGTACCTTAAAATAACGGTTGCATAGTCCGGTCAAGCATTGTGGCCTTTCGAGTCGCAGATCCCGGGTTCAAATCCCGGCCGGAGCATTATAGGATAACATTACTTGGTAGTATATCTAGAAAATAAATCAAGTCATTCATGCAGATATCCAAAGCTTGAGTGAATAAATGGATCAGTTGAAGTTCCAATTTTTGTAAAAGAATTAAATATCAATGAATGGACACTAGTCTAGGCTAGATTTGATTCTTGAACAGAAGAAATATTGAAGCAAATCCTCTCTTGGAACAATTTAGTTCTTATTTGTCAAAAATTGACGAATATCTTGGAAGAGAATTAGATCTGTACTCATGGTCTGAATTTTATACGCCACTAAGATATGCATCAGAAGGTGGAAAAAGAATTAGACCACTTATACTGGTTTTGTCGGCCGAGACAATTTCGGCGAGCAGGCAAGCTGTGACTAACATTACAGAAGACATGTTTTTATCCTCCTGTGCAATAGAACTACTACACACGCAATCTGTAATTCATGATGACATCATAGACAAAGAAAATTACAGAAGAGGTAAACCATCATTTCATATAAAATATGGATATAACAGTAGCATTCTTACCGCTGATTTCGTTCTTGGAATAATTTTGAATATTTGTACGAAAATTAATAATGCGAAGATTTCTTCAGAATTATCAAAGGCAGCAATAAAGATGAGTGAGGGCGAGATGATGGAAATAAAACTAACCAATGATCCCTTCCTAAAGGATGATGACTACATAAAGGTTGTTGAAAATAAGACGGCATCGTTATTCGAAGCTGCATCGAAAATTGGTTCACTATTGGGAACAGGTACAGAGGAAGAAATTTGTGCCATGGGAAGTTTTGGACATTTGCTCGGAATAGCATACCAGATACATGATGACATAATGGACTGGAACAATGAAGATAGACTGTTTAACATTTTGGTAAGGAACAACAAGCAATCTGCTGAATTTATAGAAAGGATGGAAAAATTGTACATTTCTTATTCATCAAAGGCAAAAAATGAATTAAAGAAAATAAGTGATTCCATTTCAAAGAAACATCTCGAGCATCTAACAGATTTGACGTTTTTGCAATTTTGATTTCTTAAGGAATCTTTCTTTATTTTTATTAAAATCTATTTTTGCATCTTCAGAAAACTGTATGAGTCCATAAATCTCGATGCAAAATTATCTGCGCCCTTTTCTGAACCCCTATGTTCCATTCCCCTATATCTCAAATGATGATAGAATTCATGCAAGATGATTAAGGGATTGTAAAAGATGTCAGAATTTATGGCATAAATACGTCTCTCTTTTCCAACATATACAGCACGTACAGTTTTTCTTTTTCCCTTTATGGTACCAACCACAATGTCTGGTGGGTGGATATTGTAAAATCTAGAAAGTAATTGTATTGATTCTTCTGTTCTCTTATTTAAGATCATATTTACTATTAATGCCTGTGTATTGACATCTGGGTATTCCATATTATAATCATCCCAACCCACTAAACTTATATCACAGTCCAGTCGCTATTAGACGACTCTTCACAGAAGATGTAGCACGTATTGCAACACTTTTAATCACTTTCTATTTCATCTTCTTCTAAATTATCTTCTATATCTTCTTCTAAATCATCTTCTATATCTTCCTCAAAATCATCTTCTATATCCTCATCACTTTTGGGAATATTATCATCCTTTTCAGCATTCAAAAGCATGTTATCTAAGCAATAATACTCCCAATAGAGTATTTAATAACTATTTAGAACGCCTTTTGGGATGCTGTACAATAAGACGAAGTGAGCTTCAGGTCTATTAATATTAATGATTCTTATAAAAAATTGAAATCAGCTGCAGCCAATTGTTTTATGATGAATTCGGCCCAAATAGGACTAGACTTTTCCAACGGCTGAGGAACAAGTTTATAATAATTCTTCTCTAAGTAATATTTGAAATGATTAATACGATAGGTGGTGTAGTTGTAATGGTATCAGATCAAGCACAGGCAGTAAAATTTTACGCAGAAAAAATTAGCTTTGATATTAGACTAAATGTTCCTTTCCATGGTGGAAAATGGATCGAAGTTGCACCCAAAGACTCTGAATCGAGTTTGAGTATCATGGAACCAAATCCACAGGTTATGTCTCAAGAGGAGTTAGAAATTGCCAAGAAAAACATCGGAAGAAACACAGGCGTATGGTTCTATACATCAGATATTCAATCAACCTATGAAGAGCTCAAATCAAAAGACGTGGATATTACGAAGCCAGAAAAACAGGAATGGGGTGGCATAATGTCACTTGTAAAGGATCTAGACGGAAATATATTCACTCTCCTATCATCCCCAGAAGGTTAATTTAATATCCTCAAAAAATTTTTTTAAAATTGATTATAACATTGGAATGCAAACCTCGATGAGATAATTCAGTGCATTTTTTTTAGGCTCGAATAGTTCCAGATTTTGATATTTTTACTTGTTTTGAACCACGATTACAGTAATATTGTCATATCCGCCATTATTATTTGCTTTATCAACCAAAGTATCACAAATACTTTGTGGTCCCATAGAAATATCTCTCTCTACTATAGAGAGTATTTCCTTTTCTTCCAACATACTTGTAAGACCGTCTGAGCAAAGAATAATACAATCGTCTATTCCAACATAACAATTCAGTACCTCGGGTAGTTCCAAATCAGTTAAGCCTAAATATTTGGTAACAATATTTCTTAAATTGTGTGTTCGTAGTTCATCTTCATTGATCATACCGCGTTTTACCATTTCCATTACTAAGGAATCATCAGTAGTTAGTTGAATTAGCTTGCCTTCTTTTTTGTACAAATAGGCCCTACTATCTCCCAAATGTGAGTAATAAAGTAAATCATTAAAAAATATGGACAATACTACTGTTGTTGCCATATTGGTTAACTCATTGTGTCGTCTTCTCATTAGAATAATTTCATCATTGGCCTTCTGAAGAGCTTTGTGCACAATACGCTGTATGTCTTTCTCTTGCTTTTTTTGAAGCGAGTCGGAGAGAATTTTACCAAAAGTATTTACGGCAATGTTACTAGCGATTTCACCCCCTTTGTATCCACCCATTCCATCAGCTACAACATATCCACCAATTTTGTCATTCACGAAGTAAGAATCCTCATTATTTTCTCGAACTAATCCCCTATCGGATTTGTAACCTGATAAAACCAAGATATTTTATTTAATCAAAAATGATATTTAAATTAATAACATCTAAAAATTGAAATATTTAACTGCGACATCAATACCGAAATTTATTTTTTTTAGAAAATAACGCCATCTGAAAAAACCATTGTCATTATTTGATGTAGACTAAATCTATAAAATAATTTGATAATTAAATGAAAAGTACTTTTGGGTCCTACTTACAAATTTTGATAAGACAAGATTTTTAATTAATATAATTGTGCAAGAAAATACAAGCATATCAATATTATAGAGTTACGTTACCTTATTTCATACTTTAGATTATATTCTCTCTCAAATTCGCTTTCTAATCTCTTCTTTTCAATGAACTTTCTTTCATATATCGTGCCAAGTCCGTAGGTATAATCCAACTTCAATTTTGCATATCTGCAGGTTGGATCATTTTCTATTTTTTCAAACAAACCTCCTGGGGAATTAGGGGTCGAAGCAATAATTGTCTTGGGATTGGCTTTTTCCGCATATGAAGATAATGCATGTTCTAGCACTTCTTGTTGTCTAAGTCTCAAATAATCTGCCTCATCAATAAACAAATACGCAATATCATGAACCTCAATATCCATGATATTACTTACCGCCAGTATCCTGATCCATGTTTTTTTCAACCATAAGTCTGTAAATTTAGATTCTAGTTTAAGAAGCGGAAATCTTTTTTCAAACAATTTCTTTAACTTCCCATCTACTTTTTCGGGAGTTTGATCACGAGTTCCTGAAGCAATGTATATGGATTTGTGATCTAACTCAGTTGATGAGAGGATTTTCCAGGCCAGGTACCTGAGCATAAAAGTTGTAAGTCCAATTCCTCTTGCCTTCTTTATCCAGATGTTTTGATTTTGTTCTAAAGCGTCAAAAATTAATTCTTGAAAATCAAACATTGGATATTGTCTGCCATCTTTTGTAGGAAGACATATTAGATGATTAAAACAACAGTGTCCATTTGTTTTAGTATACTGAGCCCTGTGTAGGTAATAATCCCATATCCAGAACGGTTTATCCAAAAATACAGACAAACTGTCTTTACCTTGAGCAAAGACTGATGTATCTAAACCTAACATTTTTCTGTGACTTCCAAGCCTCCTCTGTTTGCGCTTATAATAGGAGTTCCTAAACAAAGTTAACTTAATAGTCTAGTCTTTTTCGTAACTCAAGATGAAAATTTTGAACCCGCCCCATTCTCTTAACTCGTTGACTAGAGGTAATAATGTGCAAAGGTATTGAGTTCTGATGAACTCTTGTCCTTCATAAATTGCCAGTAAATTAAACCACCGTATACAACCAAATCCCTGGCAAGCATTTCCATTCTTGACTGTAATTTCTTGCTCACTACCTGACCGTTTGAATCTAAATCTTCACTCTCATTAATAGAAATACCATATGGCAAGCTCCAGGCATAACACTGTCTTACCGCTGTCCTCATTTGATCCATCACGGTTAAACCCTTCTCATGGGACGAAACTATATAGCCAAAGGTTTTACCTGAAAACTCTTTCCAAAAAAAATCTAGAAAATTTTTCATCGTTCCTGACATGGATCCATGATAATCAGGCGAAGCCAAAACAAAAACATTGGCCCAATTTACATCCCTGGTAACCTTAATGACATTTTCATTTTCGAATCTATTGTTGGGTCTGTAGATCGGTAATTCAGTTTCTAACAAATTTAACAGTCTTACTTGAGTTTTATACTTCGCAGAAATAATTTCAAGGACGTTTCTTAGAGCATTCGTGCTAAAGGAATTTTTTCTCATACTGCTCCCGATGCCCAAGACTCTTACATTCTCTTCCGTAGGTTCTTAATCCTAATGTGGAATATATAAAATATTTTTTTTGGATCTGAATCCCTATCAAAATAAAATAACTATTAAGACGGATTAAACCAGATATTCTTAGTAGATTATGGCAATTATCATAAGGCCCGATTTGGAATTCACAGACCAATTAAAAAATAACCTAAGGTCAAGATACAATGACAGGAAAAAGGATAGGATAGGCCTTGCTCCTATTCATGTCTCAGACATACTTCCGAGCTCTTGTATAAGAAAACAATATTACTCACGAGTTTATCCAGACCAGGATTCTATCACCGATGAATCCATACACCATTTCGTTAGAGGAGAATCGAGCGAATTTGTTATCACACAGCTTGCAAAAATTGGCGTGGCACAAGCAGAATTACAGATGGATGACATAATCGCGCACCCGGATATAATGGACAATACAGATGGAAAAAAGATAATAATAGAACTTAAGGACACCGTTGCAGGTAAAAGACTCGATATAAATGATTATACTTTTCGTTCCTATCTAAGACAACTACTTTATTATTTGGTTATGACAGGTATCGAAAAAGGCATCATTTCAATCAGATATAATATTAGAGAGTTGAGATTGATAAGGAAGGATGATACAGGAGAGTATTTCTTTAGGCCAAATAATGCAAAACTTCCCGGGGTAGAAAGTTGGTTAGTTAATTTGCCCAAGGATGATATTACGAGAGAAATATTGAGAAATGAAATGGTATTAAGAAAGAATATACTTGTAAATGCGCTAGCTAATCATGATGTAGCAATACTTCCTAGATTAATCGAACCATTAAAATCTAGTAAGTGTCCAAATTGTCCTTTTTACCGTAGATGTTATGATGACATGGAGAATGAAAGGGCTCGGGATATTGCACAGCAAACTGATATATTTGACATACGTGGTACAATAGATTTTAGGCCATTCTAATCCAACTAGTATTTTTCCGTGGAAAAATAAGCTTGAATACTATTGTAAAATGATTCCAAGAGTTACCTAAATTGGTACATTTTAGCATTACTTAATAGGATATCATCCTTTGTGCACAATTTCGCAATCTTTATTCACTTCATCGTCATCCATGCTTATATTAATCCATACCTCGTCATTTCCTTCTCCGCAATAAACAGTATCCCTAGCATTATCTGACTCTGTAGTGTTCCTATTTGCGGTATAAATTTTATCATCATCTGCCCCACTACTAATTTCATCAACTCCATGACCGCCGACTATAAAGTCATTTCCCTGTCCAGATATAATTGTATCAGGACCGTTACCTCCTAAGATAGTATCATTGCCTTCCCCTCCTATTATTTCGTCTGCTCCAAATCCGCCTGTTATATTATCATTGCCTGTGTTACCCAATATTCCGTCGTTATTTCCACCTCCATGAATTATATCGTTACCTGCTCCACCCATGAGAGAATCACTTCCGTTATATCCAATTATGTAATCATTACCAAATAAGCCAATTATATAATCAGTACCCTGAAGACCATTCATCTTATTGGAATTCTTGTTGCCTACTAACACATCTGTTCTTTCACTTCCCTTGCATGTTTTTTTGTTCTCATTCTGACACATTATAGTCTTTCCATTTACGATATTAGAATATGATGACAGAAATAGAATGCATATTATTCCAGATAATACGACAATCCTAATTGGGTTTAAATGCAAGGCAAAAATTCCCTTCTGAGAATCTGAATATTTTTCTGCCATTAACTATGTTCATTTTAGCGTTGAACAAGCTGTATTTTTTATCAATTGTGAATAAAAGTATACATGTTGATAAAATTGAAGAATTAATATTGTTTTACTAAAAAAAATTATTTTTGATTTAATATAACAAATTGCTATAACATTTTATTGCAATCAATAAAGTGAATTTTATTAATCATAATTTTTTCCAAATTCAAATAAATCAAGGAGACATTCAGCTGTGTAGTTGATTAAAAATTTATCTATATTGTTTATTATAATAAGCTTCGCAGTAATCTCGATCACGACTGTTGGTGCTAGACTTTATGCAATTGAACAGCCTTCTGCATTAGAGGGTATTAATGAAAAAAAGTGTACTGAAATCTATAACTGTAAGATAATAACTAAAGATGTTTTCAAGTATCCTGATGTTGTCAGTCCATTTGGCAAAAATCAACAATTACAGAACTTGACCAACAATACCAAAGATAGCACTGTTGAAAAACAATCATGCGAAAAACTCATGGACGTAGATATTACAAAGAAGAAAGATCAAAAGCCTGGCGAACAAGCCCCCAGATTCACAATCTGCTTACCTCAATAAACTACTCTTTCAAATCTTGATTAAAAATATCTAGAGCCTAAACTTTTATTCTCTCAAGTAGTAGCATTACTCTCTAAACCATTTCAGGAGAGTGAGATCCAATTTCACTAATTATCATGTAACCTCTGCAAAAAATCGAATCAACTTAAGTTAAATAATCTGATATTCTTTTTTGCTTCTTGTTCCTAATAATTGAACTGTTCTTAATCCATTCTATTTCTGATAGTGAAGTTTTTGAGATTGCATACTTTAAAGCAGAATCAAAATCTTGAAAAGTTTTTGCTTTAGATTTGAGACATTCTCTTACTCCCTCTCTGATCTGCCAGACACCAAGAGACACAAAATACTCAGGATGTATTTCTCTCAGAATCAACACTGATGCCTTTTTTCTTCTCTTGAAAAGATATTCGGCCACTGCCAATCTTGCTGCAAAATAGGCACCAGCAATTGAAGGATAATGATCGATCTTTTTTCCTGACTCATAATCTGAACCTATGTGGATTCTTCCATTGGTATCAATCCATGATTCAATCATTTCAAAACTCCAAACATTGTCAGGGATAAATACCACTGAATAATAATTTTCCAAATGATTGAAATCAAATACAAGGTTATTATCCAGAATTGGATTGTTTTTGATTTTGTTCATCAAATACAGGGAAAGAATATCATCTGCTGCGGTAATACTCCATTTAGTAGGTACTAGTTTACGATTTTTCTTTCTGCCCACCATTCCCATACTTAGAACTTTTGAGATCTGACTAATATCGATATTATTATTATAAAGGTCAATTATGGCATCTGTTGCCTTTGAATCATGGTCGTAATATTTTTTTTCAATTTTGCGATCTGCGGTGGAAGGAATAATCTTAAAGTCACGTACAGGTGCTGAGAATATTGTAGGAATTTCTTCAGATTCATTGTTAGTTAAACTCATTTTATTTACATATTGCGATGGTATTTTTTCAAATGTTACAGTGCTTTCTACAACTTTTTTTGATAATGCCATCTCTTGCAAAGATTCAATATATCGCCCCGAAATATCATTCACATTGTGGATTATTGTTCCCTTCAAAAGATTGATCCTGTAGTTGACTATCTCTTCCAACGATTTTCCCTTCCATAATTCTGGTTTATCTAAAATTGAGGTGTCTCCATGATAAGGTGGAATCATTGGACCAATTCTAATGTGTGGATATCCAAATTCACCTACAAATATTGAAGGTGGAGAAGAGCCATCAATTACAGGGGTTGCAAATTTTCTACTATTGTTATTGATAAACTGATACCAGTTTCTCTTCAGTCTTTTCTTTATTTCAGCTATGGACGACATTAATGTCTAGAGTTATTGTGTTTACGCTCAATAATATTAGTTTACTAACCTGATTTTTCCTGTGGTTCCTTGGTCTTTTGTACAGTTTCACTTAGAAATTCCTTCTTAAAATTCTCTATTGTGTCTTTTATTTTATCTCCTAAATTGGTTGTTCTATTGATACGTTTCATGCACGTTTTAAAACATCTCTCCATATTTTTAGTGTAAAGTCCTAAAGTTCGTTTGTGGTCTCTTCAAGCCATGGATTTAAAGCCAAACTTACACTTAATGTATGTAACTTACGAAAAAGTATAACCTGATTCTTTTCACTTAAAATTAATGTTCTAAATTTTAGAAAAAATTTCTATGCAATCTAATGCCATTAAACATATATACTGTTTACAATTCATTTTTTTAGATAATTCGTAGTGGAGAGACAATTTTATGCAGTATTTCAAGTCTTACTCATAATAATATTATTCCTACTCCCGACAGACGCTACAGGTGCCTTGCCCAAGGAACCGACCCAGGATAGCCTTGAGTCAGTGCAAAGTAATAGTCCCTGCGTAGATTATGACTCTCTCCAAAAATTAATTCAAGTCCGGTGCAAATCTATCCATCTTACAGATATCTACAACGTCGTAGGTAATCCAAATATACTAAGAGTAGAAGAGGAAGAGGATGAAGAAAATGGTACCATCCCTCCCGACAATCAAACTAATGTGTGGATCCTAAATGCAGGAATTGCAGTTGATAAGGAAGGCGGTCTAATTATTGATTCGACTGATACCTCTTGGCTAAAAATAATACCGACTTCTACAATACAGTTAAAGCAGAAATCATCGAATATCACTGAAGATACCAATTATTCCGATGATACTCTTACTGTGATTCAGTCTGACATCAAGTCAAACGCCAGTAATAGGAATAACCTCACTAAAGTTGGAAACGGTACGTTAGTTGTAAGCAAAAACAATGGAGATAATCCTAATGGAATTCATGTTCATGGTTTTCTAAAGATTGATTCTGTAAAGATAACTTCATGGGATCCTCAAAAAAATAACGTTATTGAGTTTGATTTTGGAAAAAGACCTGGCGAGGAACACACTAAATCAAACTATGACACAGCAGAACCCCGAGCGTTTATAAGGGTGTCAAAGGATGCAACGGGGACAACTAACATTACTAATTCAGAGCTCGCGTACCTTGGTTATTCTTGCAGCAGATGTTCAGGACTCTCTTACTATGGCGGTGAAGGTTCTATTATAAAAAACAACAATATACATCACCTGCTAAAAGGATTTTACTCTAAAAGTGCGGACCACATAACTATAGATAGTAACAAATTTCACGATAACTATCTTTACGGTATTGATCCACACACCGGCTCACATGATTTGGTCATAAGGGATAACTTGGTTTATAAAAACAATGCGTCTGCTATTATCTGCTCAAAACATTGTTATAGCATACTAATTGAGGGAAATGAGGTCTATAATAACACAGGTGATGCTAGAGGTATCGCTTTTAGTATCAATACTACCAAGTCAGTCGCCAAGAATAACTATATTCATGATCAATCCGGAGGTATATCATTTAATAGAGGATCAGATCACAATGCGGTTTATAACAACACTATTTTAAATTGCAAGACGGGAGTTAACCTTGCTAACACTGGCAACAACTCCATTTATGATAACAAGATTAGTTGCACAAAGGATGGAATAACTGTTCAGAATGTTAACAATAAAATATACAATAACAAAATATCTCTGGCAAAGAATGGAATAGTTTTTGAACCTATGCCTTACTCTAACCAGAAGAACGAGGTAGTAGCAGCTGCGAGTCCTATTGCTACTGTTAAAGATCATAAAGATTACCTTACAGATGTTTTTAACGCTAATCATATACTGGATACAATAAATCCTTACGTATTAGAAGTTGAAGAATTGAACGGCAATACCTCACTGAGATAAGGCTCAGTTATCTGCGTATGAACCTTTATAAGAGAGGCGTCTGGCAAACTTTTGTATGAAGAAAGGCAAAACTTTGAGTCTGTTTGTAATAACTGTAGCACTGCTATCGCTGGTGCTGTTCGCAACGGTAAACTCAAATTACATCTATGCACAAAATGAGAAATTTAAAGCACAATTAAAGGGAAAAAATGAGGTCCCACCGGTAACTACAACAGCAACAGGAAAAGCCAAATTCAAAGTTAAAGATGACACCATTACCTCAAACATTAACATAACTGGAATAACGGATGTAACAATGGCACACATACACGCGGGCATAAAAGGACAAAATGGAGATCCAGTGGTAGATCTATTAAAAACAGGTAATCAGAACAAAACAGAGCGAGGAATCATAATTAAGGGACAAATAAAGGCTTCTGACCTTCAAGGTGCCCTGGCTGGAAAGACTTTGCAAGATCTGCAAACCGCAATGGGCGATGAGAAGGCATATGTCAACATTCACACAAGCAAGAATCCGAACGGAGAGATAAGAGGACAAATAAAGGTAAGTGGTGGTAATGCTACATCTGGCGTCCAAAACAACACTGACACTCAAACAAAGTCAGCCATTGTAACACCTACTAGCGAATAAACTGGGTTTGGTCCAGTCATTTTGCTAATTTGAGTACATGATGTGATCTTTGTCATCTAGCCTTCTGTACCCATAGAATGTACCTATTATCCTTAATCCGCTGAATGTATATAGTTAAGTCAACGAATTCATAAAAATTCTTATTTAGATTTTTTACCAAATACATAAATTTTCTTTGGGTTTATTATAAAATATCTTTTTTCAAAAACACAACACGATTCATTATTGGTTGGTGCAATTATGACCTAGCACCAGCAACCAATTATATTAAAATTTTTTCTTTGTAAATTCATAAGGAATGTCCGGCAAAGTATATCGAATATTGCCTCAGTAGAGCTTTAGAGTGGTTCGGTGATTTATTTATGGAAATCAAACTACCCTGATATCGATAGGCAGTATCTTGATTTAAGGACCTAGAATTTTCTCATTGATCTCGAGAACCAATATAAATTACTTATTACAAAATTCATGTATAAATTCTGCTATAAAACAATGAGTCACGAGTTAAATATTTCATTAGTAAAGAGAGTATAACTATGAATACAAAGAAGAAACTAGTGTCAATTGTTCTCTTGATGGCTTCAATAACTACTGTCATTATATCGACTACCGGTCTTGTAACTCCAGCAGAGAATGGTTACGTTCATGCCTGGCTCAGTGGTGGTAACATAGATGATAAAGGCCAAATTGAGAATCTAGATGCAGGTGTAGGTTATTTCGATTACATTGACCACAGTATTGAAAATCCGTACGAGGATGGCTGGGACTAGATAATAATCAAAATTGAATTGATAAATCTGTTGTAATATTCCAAACAGTTTATTTCTGCTTAGTAATGCTGAAATGATCTTTTTTATTCATATCCGTATTTTCATAGAACGTACCCAATAAGGTCAGTTCTCTTTTCGAACTGGCTATATCGACATTTAGAAATCCATGACTCTCGAACTGTTCTGCAATATAAGGGCTAATTAAATATACATAAATTTCCTTAACTTAGTAAATAATTTTATGATTGTTTTCTTTGTGTTTATACTAGTCAAGTATTGGAGGTTCCCGTTACATAAGAAACTTACATAGAATTTAACTATACGTTACTATGGCAACAGATAAGTAAGAAAAAAACAAAATATTTAGAAAATGAATATTCATTTAGATAAAAAAAATATTCTGGC
>JBKPGB010000105.1:0-1566 GCA_046729135.1 Thermoproteota archaeon
GTATTTGACAGAGACATACATACAGGAATGTTCAATTTATCCAAAAGAAGGCTTATCAAAACAATGATAGATAATGGTATTGTAGAAGGTATTGATAGAATATATACCAGACTCCAGACTTTAGAGAGAATAAATCAAAAACTGGTATTCAACGAACTATACAATTCCAATCCTGGATTCTTAAGAGAAGAGATTGAATTCCTAAATCAGTTTTCTAGCATCAAGGCAGTAATGACATACAGAAAACAATTAGCAGCACATATCGTACAAAGTGAAAATGATAAAATCACTGATTATCTATAATGCATACAGCCTGATCTGCATGAATTTATGGTTTCTTTCCAGCCTTGATTACAAGTAGGAGCTTATTATTGAATTCAAATGCTAAGGAATGTTGTCTCAATTTTGTACGAATCTTATTAGCATATTCTATAATTTGTTGCTCCTTTACATTTGCAGTGTGAACTTCTAATCGAGTATACTTGACAGGTTCGAATTTTCCTTCAAAGTAACCGTCAAATTCTATCAGTGACATACTCCCGTATTGCGAAACTATGTCCTTTACAACATCCATAAAACCCTCTGTTCTGGGTATATAAAATTTAATCGATACTGGCAAAGCTTTAGTAACGTACGATTGTTGCGTCATGTATTAACATGGTAAACATTCTATCTAATGATTTCACGATCTCTTAAAATATGGATAGGACACTAAGTGTGCTTCTGTGATCGCTTGTTTGTCAAAAAAAGAGGATAATTGGTCAACTTGATTTTCCCGAGTACTTGTTTATTCAGGTGTTGTGTATTTCAATTTAAGTAAATACGTTATAAACTAACTTAACTTATATTGACATTTTTACAATAATTATGTTCATTCATATTACGGGGAGAGCTAATCTTATCTTACAAATGAGTTACAGTGGAAGAAATGGTTATAGTAGAGGCGGAAGTCGAGGAGGTACGTTTGGTTCAAGTCCAAAACCAGTTGAAATGGGAAAAGAATACGAAGTTGAGATATCAGAAATAAGCAAAAGGGGCGATGGAATTGCTAGGATCCAAGGATTTGTAATCTTTGTTGAAGGTGCAAAAGCAGGACAGAAAACGAACATAAGAATTACCAGTATTGGTGATCGCTTCGCAAAAGCAGAAGTTGTGTGAATAAAAAAATAAGCTCTCTGGTTACCATTTATTGAAGTCATAAGATTCAACAGAAGCACTACCTTTTGTATTGCAAGTATGTTCACATAATGTGATTATATTGTTCCCTGTAAATTTTTTATGTTATGTATATTATTAATATGATAATTTCTAGAGTTTTTGCATTCGCATTATTAGTTCTATATACACGCTTAATTACCAGAACGTCGTCAATCCTGATGAATGTCAATCCATACTCAGAAAATTAACGAACTTGAAGAGAGGATAAAAGATTTCCTGGTTAGAAATCCAAATATCACTCAGCAGACAATAGATAATGTTATAGAGCGGGGTAAATCTGCTCTCGTAAAGAAGAATGCTGACGTAATTACTGCTACCGAATGTTTAGTAGTAACCCGACTGTTATGC
>JBKPGB010000106.1:0-46252 GCA_046729135.1 Thermoproteota archaeon
AGGCAGTGAAAGTGTTGTCTGTACAACCTCTTCAGGGTCTGAGCAAGCTTCCGCATCAGGATCAGAATCAAAATCTGGATCAAGTGAAGTAACCCAAAACGCTACAATGCTCAATACCAGCATCAGTAACATGACCGGCAATATGACCGGCAATATGACTGGAAATATGACTGGCATGGGTGGAAATTCCACCATGGGTAAATAGTCAATTATTTTCCCTTTTTTCTCTTTTTTTTATAAAAACAAAATCCAAGTATTATTCTCTTTAATTAATTCGTGTAAACTTGAATTGTTTCGGGAATCAAGCCTATCGAACCCTTTAAGAGAAGCATAAATCTAGCCGAGTCATATACAGGAAATGAATCATAGGTTAAACTGTACTACTTAAAGGACTACTAGGGTGCTATCGACGCCAAGAATATTAGGTGTTTTCATCTAAATAAAGTTAATTCAAATTTGATAGAAAATTGAAAGGAATATAATGAATGTATATTTAAAATTCTCTCAAATCCATGAAAAACTTGATTACGCGAACAGGAAACCATGAAATAGCAAAAGAAGGCGAATTCAAGTATGTCATTAAGAAAAATGAATCTAAAGGAATGATTGTTCCAGTTACGATATATGCAGATGAGAGTTTGGTTTCAAAAATGGCGTTAGATAGAACTATTGATCAGGCTGCTAACGTTGCCACATTAAGAGGTGTTATGAAACATGTGGTGGTATTACCTGACGGACATGAAGGATATGGTTTCCCAGTGGGTGGAGTAGCAGGAATGGATTTGGAGGAAGGTGTAATTAGTCCTGGAGGAGTAGGATATGACATTAATTGTGGTGTTAGATTAATACGGACGAATTTAAGAGAAAAAGAAATTAGACCAAAGCTAAAAGATCTTGTAAACGAATTGTTCCATGCAATTCCATCTGGGGTAGGCAGCTCAAGTCCCAGGAAAGTGACCGGATCAGAAATGGATGAACTACTTGTTCAAGGTGTAAGGTGGACAATTCATAATGGGTATGGCTGGGACTCTGATATTGATGTATGTGAAGAAAATGGTTGTATGAAAGGTGCGGATCCTGTTCATGTGTCCGAACTTGCTAGGAAAAGAGGGAGTCTTCAGTTAGGGACGCTTGGTTCAGGAAATCATTTTCTTGAAGTACAAAAAGTAGACAAGATTTTCGATGAAGCAGCGGCAAGAGCTATGGGAATTGAAGAGGATCAAGTTACCGTTCTGATACACTGTGGATCCAGAGGATTTGGGCACCAGGTTTGCAGCGACTATTTGAAAATTTCTGAAAAAAAAATAAGGGATTCTGGAATGAAAATTGTAGATAGGGAGCTAGCATGTGTTCCAAATAACTCTAATGAAGGCGAGAGATATAGGAAAGCAATGTATTCAGCATTAAATTTTGCATGGTCCAACAGACAAATGATAACGCATTGGACTAGAAACACGTTTGAAAAGGTAATGGGAATGACTGAAGATGAACTGGATATGAAGTTAGTATATGATGTTTCACATAACATAGCAAAAGTGGAAAGGCATGCTGTTGACGGTGAAGGTACCAGAGACCTTGTAATACATAGAAAGGGCGCTACAAGAGCATTTCCAGCCGGGGATAGTCATATTCCAGACAAATATCGCAAGATAGGTCAACCGGTTTTTATTCCAGGTTCAATGGGAACGGCAAGCTGGATACTTCTTGGAAATACAAAATCATTAGAATTAAGTTTTGGCTCAACGGCGCATGGTGCGGGAAGAACAATGTCGAGATCAGCCGCAAGGAGAAACTATACAACAGATAGTGTAAGAAAAAACTTAGAGTTAAAAGGAGTTTACATAAAAGCTCTGAGTAGAGAAGGAATGGTTGAAGAAACCCCTGAAGCATACAAGGATGTAGATTCTGTTGTCGAAGTATCGCATTCTCTAGGCATCGCAACGAAGGTTGCACGATTGGTTCCAATTGGGGTGATCAAAGGATGAGCCAGGAAGAAGATCCAGAACTGGCGATAATTAAAGCACGGAAAATGAAAGAATTAAAGGAGAAAGCAGCTTTGATTGAAAAAATCAAACAAGACGAGACAAAAACAAACATGGCAAAAATTGATGATAGAGAAATATTATTGAAATACTTGTACGATAGAGGCGACGAAGTACTGCAACTCGCTGAATTGCAATATCCAGTTCAGACAAGGGTTATAGTAAAGAGAATAGTGGATTTGATTAAGTCGGGAGAAATAGATTCCCTCATATCGGGAGGTGAACTCTTGGCAATATTTCGTTCCGTGGGTTTACGCATAAGAGTTGATACTAATATCAGAATCGAAGATCATGGAAAATTCATCTCATTTGGAGAAAAACTAAAAGAAGGAATTTGACTATCTAATGATATCTTATTTAGTGCCATTTTATCAAGACAATATTGTTAAATTATAAAACTGCTCAACCCAATGAATTGAATAATAATGTTAGCTCAAAAAAATCACTCAGCAGTTTTTATTGGCCCTAAAACTTTTCAAATTAAGGATTTGCCTGTATCTAGCAAAGATTGCATATTACTCAAGACTCTCTCATGCGCTGTTTGTGGATATGATGTCAGGGTATTTAAAGAAGGTCATAAAAAAGTCCGACCTCCCATTGTTTTAGGCCATGAGATATGTGCAAGAACATTGGATATTCTAAGACTACCCAATGATCAAATAATTCCGGAAGGTAGAAGAGTGATAATTTCTCCATTAATACCATGTTTAAATTGTCATCATTGTAGTGCAGGTCATTTTAATTCTTGTAATAAACTTAACGAAATTGGCTCAAGCGTTAACGGTGGATTTGCAGATTACATAAATATTCCTCAAAATAATATACTAATTAATGGTATCATTCCAATTTCAAATAACATACACGATGACGAAGCATCACTTATAGAACCATTATCTTGCTGTCTATACGCACACCTGAATTTTAATATTCGAATTCGTGATGAATTTGTGATAGTTATTGGAGACGGTCCAATTGGCCTAATCCACTTGCAAATTTCAAAACTCTATGGTGCAAAAACAATTGTTGTAGGTAAAATTCCGTCGAGATTGAATGAAGCAAAATCTATTGGTGCTGACATGATACTATTGAATAATGATCCCGAGGAGTCAATAAGAACAATATGGGATTATACATATGACAAAGGGGGAAAATTAATAATTGTGGCTACAAGCAATCCTGAAGCATTAGACCTGGCCCTTAAACTAGCAGGAAAAAATTCACTCATCAATGTATTTGCAGGTATATCCAAGAATAAGACTCTGCGTATTGATCCAAATTTACTTCACTATAATCAAATAACTTTGAGTGGAAGTTTTAGCTCAACTCCGAAGGTAATGAAGAAGGCAATGGATCTGGTACGTGAACAAAAGATTAATTTAAGGAGGTTGATTACTCATAGATTTTCACTTGATGAAATTGACAAAGCATTTAGTATAAGTGAAGGTTATAGCGGGTTAAGGCCGGTTATAAATTCTTTTTAATGTTAGCTTATTGTCTTCGTCGATTCTTGTACAAGATCATATTTGGATTTATATCCTCTTGGATTTATCATGAGTCCATTGTAATTAAATGTTGATGAGTTACCTACTATTACTGTTGTAATCATACCTAGCATATCACTGTAATCGAGCAATTTCTCTAATGTGGTAACTACTATCTTCTGACTTTCGCGAAATGCCCCCTTTACTATTGCAACAGGTGTTTCTGGTTTTCTATATCTCAGAAAAATATCTCTAGTATCTTTGAGCTGATGAATCCTCTTTTTACTAGCAGGGTTGTAGATTACTGTTACATAATCTCCTATTGCAGCAGCTTCAACCCTTTTAACAATAATTTCCCAGGGTACCAGTAGATCGCTCATACTTACTACAGCAAAATCAGTCATTAAAGGAGAACCAATTAATGCGGAACAAGAATTTAGAGAAGAAACGCCTGGAACACATTCAACGTGAATTCCGTCCTGATAATTCCATTTTTTGTCAGCAAGAATTTCATAAATTAAACCTACCATGCCATATATACCAGGGTCTCCTGATGAAACCAAAGACACAATTCTTCCTTTTTCTGCATATTCAATTGCTTGATTGGCTCTATCGACCTCTTGAGTCATAGGATATCTATAGACTTCTTTACCCTGAATTAAATCTTCAATTAGTGAAACATATGTTTCATACCCTACTATAATTTCACTTTCTTGTATTACCTGTCTTGCTCTGAAGGTCATATGATCATGATGTCCCGGACCAACGCCTACCACATACAATCTGCCCTTTGTGTTTTGCATATATACATTACAGACCGTAGAATAATATAATATTATATCTAATTTTGATAATTATAAAAAATGGGTTTCCTGTAATTACATGAAAATCATTTAAAAACAGTCTATATAGAAACTCTTAAAATGGAATTCAAATCATTCTTGTAGTATGGCAGTACTGGATGAATTCAATAAAGTACTACTAGACAAAATAATTAACAACGTCATATCCTGTCTCCCGCTAATAGAAAATATGTTTAAAGATCAGAATAAACATCTAAAAGAAGAAATTGGAATCATAAATAGGAGAGATTTCATTTTAGGAGCAGTCTGGTGTATCATCATGGAGAAGTACATTATTACCTGCTATCTTCACACAGGTAAGACAATAAATTACGAAAAAGGAATGGAAATAAGTGAATATGTTTTAAGTAAAATTTCAGAATCAGATCTTTTAATGTCGATCAGAAAGGAATAACAATACTATCTTAGAGAATATTGTAATTGAGCAATCAGCCGTGGTCGACTATAGCCATTAAGGCAATACTTCATTCATGAAAATTTAATTAGAAGAACAGGGAAATTCATTTTCTAATTTGGAGAAAACTCTAAAATATCCAGAATTTTTGAGACTTGGAATTACTATAATCTATGCAATCGTGATTGCATTAAGTATTGATGCATCAAAAAGTGTTTTTATTCCCTTATACTCAATACCAGCGAACCTATTATATGCGACGGTTCTTTTTTATGGATATTTCATTATCTTAACAGCTTGGATTGAATATTATTTCC
Organism: Thermoproteota archaeon; assembly: GCA_046729135.1. Taxonomy (GTDB): domain Archaea; phylum Thermoproteota; class Nitrososphaeria; order Nitrososphaerales; family Nitrososphaeraceae; genus TA-21. Next base: position 5,098 of record JBKPGB010000106.1, read on the forward strand.
TTAGGCGAAAGTTCCAGGACGAAGAAAGGTCTGGATTAGGGAGATTTGTGCTAGATATAGGAATACTGTTCCTATTTTATTATATTATAATTGCGGGAAGTAATGAAAATCAAGAATATTTGATTCCAGATGTGTATTTGTTTATCACACCTCTAATTTTTTTTCTTTTTACTCTAAAAGATATGTTTAGAATTAGGGACTATCCAAATGAAACTTTACTCAATTACAGGAACATGTCTAGAAACTTTCTTTTTATTTCTATCATAATTTCATTATCATATCTAACTGAAATATATGCAACTGGTTTTCAATCATTCGGATCCCTCCCATTCTATAGGGACTTGATATTTGCATATTTGACACTTGCACTTATTGTTGTCTACAGGGTAATGAGATGGAGGCAATTCAATGTTGCCGTTGCAGATTCCTGATACTGTGAATTAAAGATGATAGAATTCTCTAGCTAGCGATGCAATTAGTTTCATGACCTTTATCTTCAAGAACTACTTTATTCACAGTTACAATTTTTGTAATGATCCTTCAGTTGAATCAATAATTGCCTAAAAACTAAAAATAATGAAGTAAAGAAAGAAAAAATAATGGAGAAAATAATGGAAAAACATAAAAAATCAAACCAGTTTAATCGCAGCTAGCCATATGACGTTTCCTTTGGAAAGTAGATACTGAGAATTTTCTCCTTCCGAATTGACTTGATGAAGACAATTAATATCGTTAGATGCTATACTCTGTTTATTGTGATTCTATTGGCTTGATGATAATTCCTTGTGCTTGACTTACGTCTATTTATAAAGAGGGAATTAATAAGCGTACTAGATACTATGCAAAAGGTTATCTTTACCGACATTGATGGAACATTACTAGATTCTTATTTACCCGATATAAAGAAAGCGAAAAAATTAGTCGAAAAGACTTTACAGAATGGCATTCATTTAATATTATGTTCCTCAAAAACAGAACTAGAACAAAATATAATCAGATCGAAAATAGAGCTGCATGAACCATTTATAGTAGAAAATGGTGGGGCTACAATAATCCCTGTAGGCTATTTTAATAAAAGTAAAATTATACATTCAAAGAAATTTGAAAAAAAATATATAATTGAAACGGGCGGTCCTGCATACAGAATCAGATCTCTTCTAAAAAAAATTAGGACCAAATATGATATAAATTTCAAAGGGGTGTCTGACCTGTCTATAACAGAACTTTCAAAGATTACCAGATTGCCTCAAGAATATGCGAAAAGAATGATGAAAAGGAAATATAGTGAAACAATAGTTCAAATAGATAATAACGACATCCCTAAATTCGCAAATATTCTAGAAAAAGTAGGATTAAAAATGATACCAGGTGGACAATATTTTGATATTACACTAGGTAATGATAAGGGAACAGCTGTCAAAATACTAATAGATATTTTTCGTAAAGAATATGAAAATAATGTTATTTTCTTTGGTATTGGCGATAGTAAAAATGATGAATCCATGTTATCTCTAATGAACCTTCCGATACTCGTTCAGAAAGCCAATGGTAGTTGGCAAAATCTACAAATAGGTAACTTACAGGAGGTGAAAGGAATAGGCGCGAACGGTTGGGAAGTTGCACTGGAAATTATTCTCAAATATTAATGCTAAGTATGTGGACATTTTAGTCCATACCATTGTATGTTTTCGAGCTCATGTTCATTTTTGAATTTTGAGTTTAATCAAATTCTGTCCTCCTATCTTTGTTACTTCAATCAAGTCTTCTCGCTCCAGACGCTTAATTAGTCTCCAAAGACTCGTTTTGGGAAGTATAAACTTATTCCTAATCTCTCCTTCAAATGCTGCGCCCTCCTTTTCAGAAATATAAAATAGTATTTCCCGCTCTTCAGGTTTCAGGTTTCCTTTTTGTTTTACAACATCGGCAACTAATTTATGGAGGTCTGATTGACTAGAACTATCGATGTTTATCTGTTCTTTCATTGGAGATTGTTTTTCAGTAAGATTATTTTCTTTCAAAGTATTAGGTGTCAAATCGTTGTCCAATGTATCTTTTTTGAATCTAGTTGACTGTAAGTGCGGCAAAATTTTACTTCTATACTTTACAATGATGAATAATCCAACTGACGCTGCAAGAGGAATTAAGAATAAAAATGTAGATGAACTTGAACTCAGTGATATTTGTTCTTTCTTCGTCACATCAAGACTATTTACAGCTAAGGTAGCATATTCTAGAGCCTTAGGATAATTTCCTTGAGAAAATTCAATATTTGACTTTGAGATAAATTCCGATGCTTGTGAAGCATCAGTATTCATGGCTTGTGCATCCTCTACCTTACGAGTGGCGTTACTTATCATGTCCTTGGAAGCTTCAAATGACTCTGCAACACTTCTTGAGATATCACTGGCATTATTTGCAAGTCGTTCTGCCTCAATAAAATTACTTTGATTCACTGCAGTTTTGGCCGTATTTAGGATACTCTTGACCTCATCTAGGTTAATTCCAACGTGTTCACTTTCTGCTTTTGCCAAGTCCAGTTCTGCGGAACTTATAGATATTATGGCTTGTTCTCGTGTTCCTGCATAGCCAATAACATAATCTATTGAAATCTTGCCCTTATCAAATGATAATAAATTCTGTCCACCCAATTTTCTAATTAGTGATGGTGATTGTTCTCCCAAATTCGTCACTACTGCATCATTTGGTAATTTTACCGTAAATGGAAAAGCTGAATTTATAAAAAAGCTCCATTCCCTTTCCTGTTTGTTAACAAGACCCGGAGTTTGGTAGGTTATTCTTAATTGTGATTCATTTTGTGTATTGATCTTTATTTCATTGGTTACAGAGTTGAATGTATATCCCAAGTATTTTGATAGATAGTTTTTCACCAAAATATCACTAATGTTGCCTCCTATTAACGGTAACGTAATTTCGTTAGTATTGTTTTTCAATCTAAGATCATATTGCACAATAGAATCTCCATTTGACAAAATACCAATAAATATTGAGTTAACTTGGTATTGAACTTGGGATAGTACTTTATTAAAAATAGTCCCAGATAAGAAAATAAAAAATACTAAAATAATTGATAACGCAAAAAATTTCAATATTGAAACAACCTCACTAAGAAGGAAGACCTTTTAGTATCTAAATTATCGATATTATGATCAAGACATAATTTTAATCCACCATAGCATTCCCAAATCATAAAGAGTTTAAGATTAATATTCATATGATTTGTTATTTTGTATTATTGATGTCCAGATATTTTTTTAGATCACTTTTTGAATACGATTCGATCCACTTAAATTTTCTCTGTAGGGTGCTCGTATAAATTTTTGTCCAATCTAAATTTACATATTCGCACCACGATTTAAAAACACGTGGATCAATATAGTTTCTTAGTGAAGTACCAAGATTGTAATCTTTCGTCTCCTGCTGAAGTCGTAATTGGAATTCCAGTTTTTCCAGTCGTTGTCCCTTCTTTAGTTTCTGCAGCTCTGTCTTCCATTTTTTCTCCTTCAATTCAAGCTCTATTTGTTTAATTTTTTCTTTTTTGTTAGCCACAGATTGTTCAAATTTCTCCCATGACTTTTTACTGGCAGGATTCTTAGGGTCTATTCCTTTTTTATGATTACAGGTTATTGCGGCTTCAAGATTTGCAATTTTTGCAATGTATACCTTTTTAAATTCACTTTCATTTTTATTAACTTTCAAAATAGGTTCAGACAGATGCTTTTTTACAATCGCAGTAGCAATGTACGTTCTAAAGACCTTAGCGGTCAAATTAGGGAGATTGTCGTTATCTATTGAGCGGAGGAATTTATTTACTTTAGACGATGTAATATCTTCAAAGATTTCATCAGTTTTAACCTTTCCCTTCATAAAGAACAACAAATTCTCGTAAAGCGCATTTGTGTCAGGACTGGATATCTCCAGAGTTTTTTGCCAGGGAACACTATCTTTACCAAGAAAGTTAAATTCTATTTGTACCTTATCATTAATTTTTGGAAATTTAAGATGTTCTACTCTAAGGGTGGACGCACCAATCGTATCTGTTTCATCAGTATCTTTTTCGTCACCAACCCTCATGGCCAATTTATATATAAGATAACAGACTGTAGCGACCTTTTTTCTGGTTGTATCCCTTGCATATAGCATCTGATTAACTATCTCTTTTTCTATAGCAGGAATGTAATTTTCTAATTTTTTTGCAGTATCGTATTTTGCCTTATCGTTATCCTGTCGTAGGTAAGACGAGTCGTGCAACCAAACATACTTTCTCTTTCCAGTTAGATTTTCTGTCCATGAGGCCAGCCAAGTTGAATAATGGTCATGAACAATAGCTTTCCATGGACCTTCGGGTACCGAAGCATCTTCACCTAGATTTAGTATTACATCTTTGGCAGTGACCCTGGGCTTCCATCTTCCTCGTAACGGATGAAGCCCTCTTCCCATAAAGATACCAGGGGGCTCAACCAGCCAATTGGCGACATCAACTTCAATTCCATCTATTTTAGCTGTTCCATAAATTGATTTTAGTTTTTCCTTATCTAATTTTTTTTCTTGAGTAATTCTTCTTCTTTCTTCTCTTGGAAGCGATTTAATTCTTATTTTTTCCGCCTCCTTAATTCTTAATTCCTTATCAACCAAACTAAACGCTTCAGTCATGTCGATATCATCAATTTTTTGAATTGATTTAATCCGATCAGGGATTAATTTCTTGAAATCAGAGAGAAAATTGGATTGAAAAACAGGATCCTTCACATAATGAGTATCTTTCTTTTTTGCCCATGCATAAACAAGTTCTTCTTGCTCGCGATTCAAGAAAAAAACCTCTCCTAAAATTTTGATATTAATTCCGCGTTGCACATAATCTGGAGGGAACGAGACGCCATTATGTTCAAGTTCAGTCCATTTATTAGAAGTAGCAACTTTAGATGTTATGGTCAACTTCATTCAAAATGTCTAATTAACTATTCTTAAACCTTATCCGATTGGGTTATTTTTATGGTTTTGATTACTCATCAATTGATTTATTTATTCTAGTAGATGATGATAATAATAATAGTATGAACTCATCGCAACTTGTAAATTTTCCTGTACAGCTAACCTGTAAAATAAGCAATGTGTCTGAAATTAAACCAATGATCGATGAATTTATTTATCATTACAAAAAGTTCCAATCAGGAGAGTTTAGTTGGAGAATATTATTACCGCGTCATTCGCAGTCAGATCATGATATAAAGAGATTAGGAGCTGCAATATACGGTGAGTTGATGCTCTCTTTAAAGAAAAATAAATTAATCGTCAATTTGAGAGATTTAAGATATATTCATGATGACGATAACTATGGCTGGTTGTTATTGAATCCAAAAATGGCAGAAAAATTAGAAATAAACTATTGATGAGCAGTTTTAAATCTGTTCATCACAAAGGGGACTTGAAGTTTCAAAATATTACTAGTTGCTATTGAAATGGCTAACCCTATCAGTAAACCTCCAATTAAATCGCTCACATAAGTTAATCCTAGAATCAAATTTGAAAACATGACCATTGGTGGCAGCACCCAAAGAAGAAAAGAATATTTTTTCGTCTTTTGTTGCAAGATAGTTCCCACAATGTAAGCGAAGGCAGTTATCATTGCTGTGTGATTCGAAGGATACGAGAAATTACGTGCTTCAGTAAGTAAACTATCACTCTCAAGGTGAAAACCATGTGGAAGGGCAGGTATTTTTTGCGATTCTGGTGGTTTTGGTTGAGCAACTAAAGGTTTCATATAAGACACCAGAATGGCTAGTGTCATTATTGTTATCATGAGTATCATGCCCATTTTTCTTGTTCTTCTAATAACTGTAAAAATTATAGCTACAAAAATCAGATTTACTACCTCTGCAAAAGACGAAATGACCACTAAAGAATAGAGCAAGTATTGGTTAGGACTAAAACTGTTAACAGTATTAAAGACAAAATTGTCTATTGAGCTAAAGAATCCGAGATAGATCAATATCGTAAATAGTATAAATATAACTAGAATCGTTACGAATTCAAATGATCGGATATATATCAATCATGATTACCAGAAAAATCTCAAACCAGCATATGGGGCATGTTTTTGCCAATAATCAAAGTAATACATCGTTCATTGGTTGAAATAGTCATCAATAAAGTGAAGATTCACTTTTAATTTGATCCGCTGATTGGGGATCATTTTCTGAATAATATTTCACCATACCTACTTTTAGTACCTTGAGTGAAAGAAGGGCACACTTAATTCTCGCAGGTCCTAGATTTGTTAGTCCTATATTTTCAAGAATCTCCTCCTTTTTCAAATCCTTGACGATCTTCAAATCCTTACCCATGACCAATTCTGTTAACATAGAAGCACTTGCTTGGCTAATTGCACATCCTTTGCCTTCAAATTTTACATCGCTGATTAATCCGCCATCCACCTTTAAGTGAATATCTATTTCGTCGCCACAAAGAGGGTTACTGTCATGAACTGTAACATCGGCATTCTCCAATTTGCCCTTGTTTCTTGGATTCCTGTAGTGATCTAATATGATCTCCCTGTATATATCATCGCTCATATCTTAAAGATTCTCCCTGCTTCTTTAATAGCATTAACGAACCTATCTATTTCTTCTTTAGTATTATAAATGTAAAAGCTTGCCCTAGATGTTGCCGGCACGTCAAGCCTTTGCATCAGTACCTGGGCACAATGATGACCAGACCTTATCGCAATTCCATGATCATTCATTATAGTTGCAAGGTCATGAGGGTGTATATCCGCAATATTAAATGAGATGACTCCTCCTCTGTCCTTCGGATCTCTTGGACCGTATATTGTAATATATTTGAGGGATAACATCGATTCTAGAGCATAATCTGTTAGATAAATTTCGTGTTTCCTAATATTGTCCATCCCAATTTTTTCTAAATATTCTATTGCTGCACCAAAACCTACGACATCCGCAATGTTTGGAGTACCTGCTTCAAATTTGTAAGGTACTTCGTTGTAGTTTGTGTGAAATTTAAAGACCTCTTTAATCATGTCACCGCCGCCCAAAAATGGTTTCATCTTGTCAAGATATTCTTTTTTTGCGTATAATACACCCACTCCGGTGGGACCTAGCATTTTGTGTGCAGAAAAGACCAAAAAGTCACAATCCATATCTTTGACATTTACAGGCATATGCGGAACTGACTGTGCACCATCTACTATTACCGGTATGCCATTTTCATGAGCAATTCTTATGATCCTTTCAATTGGCACAATAGTACCGAGTACGTTTGACATGTGACTTAAGGAGACCAATTTTATTTTTTTTGATGAAATTAATTCAATCATATGTTCAAGATCTAAAAATCCATTTTCATCTATTCCCACATATTCTAATCGTGTTCCAATTTCTTGAGATAATATCTGCCAGGGCACTATATTGCTATGATGTTCTATTTCAGTTATTGCCACACCATCGTCCTTTTTAAGATTTAACCTTGCCCAAGAATGCGCAATAAGATTTATTGATTCAGTTGTGTTTCTAGTAAAAATAATTTCTTCAGGACACGCATTTATGAAATTTGCAATTTTCTCCCGACTTTGCTCATACATTTTTGTCGCTTCTTCGGCAAGCTGATAAACCGCTCTGTGAATATTAGAATTATAATTTGAATAAAAATCAGTAATTGAGTCAATCACAGTATATGGTTTTTGTGTTGTAGAAGCATTATCAAGATACACTAGATCCTTACCGTTAATTTTTTTCCTAAGAATTGGAAAATCATTCCTCAGCTCATAGCTATTTACAATGCTCCTTTGCATCAGATTTTAAATTAAGTCATAAGAGATATAAACTTAGATTAAAAATGCTGACAAAAAAGAAATTTACAGGTCTAGTTCTCTACGAACGGTAAACAAAAGTTAGAAAGGTTTTCAATACACATTATCTTACCATGCGTTATCTTTACAAACTTCTTTTTATAATTCAAACTATCGTGCGGACACAGTATCTCTAATTTTTTCAGGATTTTTGAAGTAAGGGATCTACCCTTTCTGTCTCTATCCAGCAAGAGTATGACCTTTCTTCCCTTTCTAGATACATAGTCTACAAAATTTACAATTCCTTTAAAATTATTATAAACCAAAATTTCGCCCTTAAACCCTATCTCTCTCAAGGCAATTTCATCTTTCCTTCCCTCTACTATAACAATCGCCCCTGCTTTACATTCATTGTTTAACGATTCGATAAACTCTCGAACTTTCAGAGCTATTTCTTCTATTTCGTATGTCATTTATTGACATAGCCTAGGTACCAAAGGTTAATGAATTTTTGTCTTGAAAATCATAAAGTAAGTTATTGTTGGCCGTTTTGGTCGGCAATACTTGTGAAGCCTCAGACAATGCTCCAGAAAGATTCTCTTTTTTAAAGCATAGCACTAGGCCAGTATTTCAAGATCTCTCTTTTAGCAAAGACTTATTTTTCATTCCGTTGGATCTAACGTATTCATATGCTTGAAAATTACGTGATGAATGTCGGTGGTTCTGAATGGTTAATGATCGGATTACTGGTAGTTATACTTCTATTTGGTTCCAAGAAATTACCTGAATTTTCCAGAACCATAGGAAGGGCGGTGGGAGAATTTGAAAAGATGCGTAATTCGACGCTCACACAAAAAATTGATCAAGATTCTAACTACCTTGGACCGCGTGTAGCTGGCGCTGTAGATAACGAACGTCACAAGCTTGAAGTGATAGCAGAATCTTTAGGGATCGACTATGTCAATAAAAATGACGAAGAATTGAGGCTTCTTATTTCCGATAGGATTAATAGATGACTTGCAGAATCTTGTAAAATCACTATAGTTTCCCATTTTCAAAATTTAAATATCTGATTTTTTCAACTCACGTAATGTCAAATTCTGTAAATAGCGGAATCAATCCATTTGAAGTGGCACTCACTCAGCTTGACGAGGTTTCAAATATGATTGGACTTGATAAAGGTCTACATCAATTTTTGGCTCAGCCAAAGAGAGTGTTAACAATTTCTATTCCTGTTAAAATGGATGATGGAACCATTAAAGTTTTCACAGGCTTTCGTTCTCAACATAATGATGCTTTAGGACCATTTAAGGGAGGAATCAGATACCACCCAGAGGTAACAATAGAGGAAGTGAAAGCTCTTTCTATGTGGATGACATGGAAGTGCGCCATTGCAAATATTCCCTATGGTGGTGGAAAGGGTGGTATAATATGCGATCCAAAAAGTATGTCCGAGGGAGAGTTAGAGAGAATGACAAGAAGGTATGCATATGGAATTTCAGACATCATAGGCCCATACAAGGACATTCCTGCTCCTGATGTATACACTGGTGGTAGAGAGATGGCATGGATTATGGACACATTCTCGGTAATCAAGGGAAATTACATTCAGCCTGAAGTAATTACAGGTAAACCTGTGCAAATTGGAGGCTCTCTTGGACGTAATGAAGCAACTGGTAGAGGTCTGGCCATTACAGTAAGAGAGGCTGCCAAAAAGCTCGATATTGACATGAAAAATGCGAGTGTGGTTGTTCAGGGATTTGGAAATGCTGGACAATTTGCTGCACAGTTAGTTGAAGAACAAGGGGCAAAAATAATTGCAGCAAGTGATTCAAAGGGATGCGTAATTAATAAAAATGGAATCGACACTGCTTCGCTAAGGAAACACAAAGTAAAAAATGGGTCTGTGACAAATTTCCAAGGCAGTCAACCGATTTCTAATAAAGAACTACTTGAAACAGAGTGTACAATCTTAATTCCTGCAGCACTTGAAAATCAAATTACAAAAGAAAATGCTGGAAAAATAACTGCCAAGATCGTTGCAGAAGCTGCAAATGGGCCCACTACCCCTGAAGCTGACAAAATATTATTTAGTAACAAAATCTTGGTAATACCTGATATTCTGGCAAATGGAGGTGGAGTAACCGTTTCATATTTTGAATGGTTGCAAAATTTACGTAGGGAATACTGGACAGAGGCAAAAGTTAATGATCGATTGGATACAAATATCACGAATGCATTTTTAGGGGTTTATGATACCCATATAAAACATAATACCAATATGAGAATGGCAAGTATGATTGTTGCACTGAATAGAGTTGTAGATGCTATAAAGATAAGAGGGTTTTGGCCCTAAACATCTAATCTAGAATTGAAGTCTCTAGGAACGCAAAATATTTAAAAAATATGATTAAAAAATTCCTTTTATTCAGTTGAAAAGGAATGTCCACATGAACATGATTTGGTCACGTTTGGATTATTTATCTTAAAACCAGATCCCATAAGACTCTCAATGTAATCTATGTTCGTTCCTTTAAGGTATTTTTGACTGTAACTATCTACAATCATCTTTATGCCGTTTTCATCAATAACGCTGTCGTCTTCATCTGGCTTTTCCTCAAAACCCATACCGTATGAGAGACCCGAACAACCGCCACCCGAGACATAAACTCTCAGATATAAACTGTCCTTATTCTCTTGTTTCATGAACTCCATGACTTTTTCTGCTGCTTTTGGACTAATTGTAATCAATTGCGTTTGGTGTGTACTTTCCATTATCAGTACTTTGCCCTAATAAACTATAATAACCTTTTGAAATTTAGAAAAGAAGCATAACGAAAATAAAGAAAGGGTTTTAGACAAATATTATTTTAGGCTTTCCTTAATCCTATACCATTTTGCCAGAGTTCCGGCTGCAGTGATCCAGGTGATTACCGAATGATATACAGGTATGTTAAAGGCCTCAATTTTTTTCGAGATCTCTTCAGTAAACGGACCACCCATGGCACCCACAAGTATCGGTTTTTTCTTTTGTTTTTGAAAATCTGCTAGAATATCGACAATTTTTTCTTCTAACGGATCATCTTGGAACACAAACCAGGGCATGACGATATCTACATTGGGATCGTCTAGGAATGATTGAATCGCAAATCGATAATCATCGGCGGATGCAGAACCGGTAACATCACACGGATTACCAATTACGTAAGTGGCAGGATAATGTTCTTTGAATGATATTACAGTTTGATCACTTAGTTGTGCCAGTTCCAGATTGAGCCTTTCGAAATTATCAATTGCTGCTATTATTGGTCCAGCTCCATTTGTTACCATGGCAATTTTACTTCCCTTTGGAACGGGTTGCCATGTCAATGCCTTAAGAGCAGAAGTAAGTTCTTCATAACTATCCAAGGATATGATTCCTGTTTGTTCAAAGGCTCCACTTATTACCGCAAAGGATCCACCTAGTGAACCTGTATGAGACGCCGCTTGCTTTGCACCTTTCGTTGATCGGCCATTTTTGAAAACAACTATAGGCTTTTGGTACTGCTTTATTACATCTTTAGCAGCATTCATAAACTTGCGACCATCTCCAAGCCCTTCCACATACAAGCCAATTACGTTTGTATTTGGATCTTGAGCTAAATAGTGTATCATGTCAGCCTCATCAACATCCGATCTGTTACCATAGGAAATCATCTTACTTAATCCAAACACATCGGAAGTTTCCATAAAGGCGATACCCACGGTCCCACTTTGGGAAAGAAAAGCAACGTTGCCTTGTTTTGGTCTTAACATTCGTAAATGCCCCTGAAACGCACAATCCAATCTATTTTCTCCATTAAAAATACCAATGCAATTTGGACCAATTATTCTAATATTTAACTGTCGAGATAGATCCTGAATTCGTTTCTCAATAGCTGCACGTTCTCCCCCTAATTCCTTACCACCCCCAGATATTATCACCATATTATGGATATTCTTTTTTCCACATTCTGTAAGAAGATCTGGAACAAATTTAAGATCAACAGTTACTATCACAACATCTATGGGATCTTTTATGTCCAGGAGGTTCTTGTATGCTTTTACACCCATTATCTCGGAATATCCTTTTGCATTAACGGGATAAACTTTCCCCTTGTAATCATGTTTTGCAAGGCTTTCCATAACAGAATTTCCTATCTTGCCCGGCTCTGGTGATGCTCCTATTAATGCTACAGACTTGGCATTAAAGAATAAATCCATATGACTTGAATCAGGATTGGCTCTTGAAATAGCGTCATCTGAAGATTTTTCCTTAAGGATTATTTTTGCATCTACAACAAAATAACCATCCGGATATAGTACGACTGGATTAAAATCAATACTCTCATATTTTCCAGCCATGTCTACTCCTAACGTCCCAATATTTACTATTGCTTCACTCAACATATCCATGTTAATCGGTTTTGAACCTCTAAATCCTCTAAGAATTTCCTTACCCCTTAGTGATTCCAACATTTTTAAAGCATCATTCTTTGTGATTGGAAGAACTCTGAATGAAACATCCTTAAATAACTCCGTGTAAATACCACCTAGACCGACCATTATGGAAGGTCCAAACTGAGAATCGTTTTGGAGTCCTATAATTAATTCCACACCATTTGGAACCATCTTTTCCAATAAGACTCCCTTAACATCAAATTTTTCCTTAAGTCTATAAAACATATCATCAAAGGTTTTTTTAACTTCATCCTCAGAATTTAATCCTACTTTAACACCACCGACGTCTGTCTTGTGCAAAATATCAGCTGAAACTATTTTTGCAACCAATGGGAATCCAATCTCTTTTGATTTTTGCACTGCTTCATCAGTATTTGTTACGAGTGCATAATGTGGAACTTTTATTCCGTATTCGCTAAGAATTTCTTTTGATGATTCTTCAGTTATGACTTTGGGATTGCCTTTGGAAGATTCAACTATATTTTGGATCTTTTGTTTATCAACCATATTAATGAGAAAGGGTTTTCTTTGTTTTTAATTAACTTTACTCAACCCTGCAATAACTGTGGTTGTTTACTTTTGAAATTAGTTACTCTCTTTTCTTAAGCAAATTTGTCCATTTGAAAAATGGGATATATCTCTTAAAAATGCCTGATTTCCCGGTAATTTCTAATTGTATCTGATTGGTTAATTCTTCATGAATCTGTAAATATTGCATTCCTTTTGGAGTAATGATATACCTAGTTTCATTCGTCAAAGATTTTAAAAGATCGTATTTTTTCAATTCGAAAATATATTTCATCAGTTCTGACATTGTAAGATAGCTTTGGAGTGTGGAGTACAACTCCCTATAGTGACAGCTTTTATCAGCACTCTTTAAGATAACAGATATTACATCTAATTTACTGAATGATTCCACGAAAGTTATAAAATTATATAAAATAAAAACCTCGTCAATAACTCTTATAGTAAATGAATTTTTGCTTTTTCCAGTAATTTTATCAGTATAATCATAAGAACAAAGTAAATGTTGAATTAACCATTAATATTGACATATTTTATATAACATACGTTAATACAGTAACTTGTCTAGCCTTTAAGCAATTTATTTAGACAAGTTGGAAAGAGTTGTTACTATGATGTGATATTAAAAGCAATATTCTAGAAAATATTGAATAAATGTAATTCTCAATCAAGATTCATTGGATACATTCATTTTTAAATGGAAAGAAGCTTCTGATCCGATTGTTTTCCAAATACGTATATGTTTGAAGTAAAATTGTATGCTTTTGATTCCTCGTACATTTCCAAATAATTTCTTCCCTTGTCCGTTGTATGGTAGGTGGTAAAGCCTTCAGATAAATTGTTTCTCTCAATAACTAGGCCATTTATGACTAAAATTTTTATGAATTTTTTTATTTGTCTATAATTCAAATGTGCCTTGGACATTATGGATGATTTCGTTTCCCCATTGATGGTCGTAAATAATATCATCGCAATAATATCCATAGTGCTTCGATAATTCAATGACTGGTAAAAATGAAATATCTCTATAAATAGCAGAGTAGACAATTATCTGGCTTTTGAATAGCTAACATTTACTTTTTCTCAACTCAACTGTTTGTTGACTACTCAAATTTATTTGTAAGCCACAACAATTATTGCACCTCCAAATAGTTTTTTAGTAAATTTTACTTTGGAAAATTTCTTCATTAAGAGATCATTTAGAACACCATTATTTGGCCATCGTGTAAAAGTACCATACAAAGTCTTAAATCTCAAACCTCTCTTACCAGAAACCGAATATGCTATTATTCCTAAGATATATTTTAGGTAAAATGTGACAAAGCTTCTAAAAAATGCATTATCTGGCTTTCCAATATCGACAATAATGAATCTACCATCATTCTTGAGAATTCTGTGTATTTCAGAAATAGCTTCAATTAGCGAAAAGGCGTCACGAAGAGAGTACCCACACAAGACAGCGTCTACGGATGATTCCCTAAATGGCATATACTCAAAGACTCCACATGAAAGGTTAAGCCTTTGATTTCTTAGATTCTGTGCATAATGCAACATTTCACGTATCGGATCATGGAGGATTATCCTGGCATCATTTTTTAGAATCTCAAGTGCTTTTGATGACATATTCCCGAAACCTGAACCTGCATCTAAAATCAACTCACCAGGTCGAATTTGGCCGTTCAAACCACATTCGCGATATTTATCATCCTGACCTAAAGAGATACTCTTGTTAACTTTATCGTAAACTGGGATTATGTTTCTTAATACCCCAATTACTTCTTTCCAATAATTAAGTCCTAGTCCAGACAATTAATAAAGTCTGAAAAATGAAAGGATATTTTTTATTTTGGAATAGCAATTTTCAATGTCCGTGCACAGATTTTTTCTAGTACCTTTCAAGATAAATTTTCCCAAGGTACTGCTAATCGATAAACGGGTTCATAAAATTGATAAGGGACTCTTAGTTATTGACTATATTGTCTGATACAATGGAGTACATATGCGAATCTTGTGGCACACTGTTAATTCACAGTAATCCCATAACGCTAGATAGCATGAAGGATGTTCACAATCAATTGTGTTCTGTTAAAAGACAAAATATAGTGACTCCGGTTCCGCAGGTTCTACAAAAATCAGCACCACCTCCTAAGCCCGCCGTTTCGACAACACCTTCTCAATCTCAAACTGCTCTAAGTCCTCCGTCAGCCGAACAACCGGCTGCTGCCCCAGCTCCGGGTGGACAAACTACTATTTCTCTAACCGGTAGCGGTACCAACTATTCCAAGATAGAAGGTCCAATAGACCCTGATTTCAAATCAAAACGCCAGGTGAAGGGCATGTATCAAGGAATAAAGGTATGGGGTCCAATTGATCCTCCAGGACAGGTTGGAATTTGGGGAACAGAGGTTACAGTAGATTTCGATATTTGCATTGCTGACGGTGCCTGCATCGAAGCTTGTCCCGTAAATGTATTTGAATGGCTAGATACACCAGGACATCCTGCTTCAGAAAAAAAACCATTCATGATTAGAGAAAAAGACTGCATTTTCTGTATGGCCTGTGAAAATGTTTGTCCTCCCCAGTGTGTAAAGATATTTCAAAAGGGTAAGTAGTGTTATCGAATATCAACTTAAACTGAGGGTTAATGTTTGATACTGTAGCTACCGGCGGGACATTTGACATAATGCATAGAGGACACTATACGCTTCTCCTAAAGGCATTCGAAGTAGGAAAACAAGTAATAATTGGTATTAGTAGTGACGATTATGCAACATTCAAAAAGAAAAAGATTACCAACGAGTATTCAGTTCGACTAAAGAATTTGAAAAAATTCATCCAAGATAAATTCAATAAAACCAACTATTTGATTTATGAGTTAAATGACTTTTATGGTCCTACAGTATTGACTAGGGATGTACAGGCCATCGTTACTACCGAAGCAACCAAAGATAACTGTATCAAGATTAATGAATTAAGAAAATCAAAAGGTATGCCTCAATTGGAAATAATTGTTGTGCCCTTGGTTGAGGATCAAGAAGGTAAGGTAATATCATCAACAAGAATACGAGACGGTGAAATAGACATAAATGGAGACAAATTAACTTTCTAATATCTAGCATTAACATATACTCACGATTAGTCCCTAAATAAAGATTGATTATTTCGCCTCTCTTTCTATACTTTATAAAATCAAACTAAACTCATCTACATTAACTGATACTCTATGAAGTTTTATGTACAACGTTCAATATATTTTCTTGACCAAAGGTCTTAATAACAATCATCGTACCAAAAATTAATTCTCTTACAAATTCCCTCAATTTTACTGCATTTATGTTATCTTTCATAAGAACTGCATGACATGATTTATCTTTTAACATTAAAACAATCTCATTATCTATGATTTTTATCACTTCAACAACAAAATGTACACTATCTTTATCTGGTAACAACATACTACCTAGTTTTTCGGTTTCATAAGAGTCGAGACACTCAAATCTCGTAACTTTATCCAAATACTCAACTTTCCTCACTATACATAAAATCAGAAACCAAGTCTTTAGCTTTTTCTCTCCGATCCTGAAATATCGAAATAAATGCAGTTGAGTGGCTCGATAGATCATGTTTACACTCTCCACAGAGCAGATTACCGCTTCTACATTTTAGTTCCCTCTCATTGGATTCCCTGGGCGTGTCAAACAAATACTTGAGATATGAAAATACAGAACATATTCCAGGATTTCCACCCAATTTTCTCTGAAGCAGAGTTGTTGGCTGTCCTCCCGTGAATGCATTGGAAACTTTTTCTTCTATTATTCTTGGTTCATCAGTAGTGAATAGGGCAGTTTCAGGATCTGACGATGACATCTTTCCTGTTGTCTGTAAACTGGGTAAAAATTTACTATGTATTTGTGCAGGTTTGTAAAATCCAATTTTTTCTGCGATGTCTCGCGTTAATCTCCAATACGGGTCTTGGTCAATTGCGGCAGGTATCAATACGGGTGTGGGTTTTCCCTCAATTAGGGTGGGGAGAAAACAGGGTACTCCCTGTAGAGGAGGAAAACCGATCATTCCAATATTGGTTGAATTAGTAAAACCAAAGATACTCTTTGCAGTTGAAAAAGTAATCCTTTTTGCTATTTCTAATGAGTTCGAATAAAGCTGTTTTATGTGTCTAGTATTGACTATTATTTTTGTTCTTTTCTTTTTGAAACCTATTGCGATAATATCCAAGATATTCTCATATACATTTTTCTTAATTTCGTCCATTGTCTTGTTCCCAAACAAGAATTTTTCATCATCAGTTATCTGGAATAAAAGATTAGAATCAAATTTATCTTGGAAATGCTTGGTTAGAAACCAGGGCATCAGATGACCAAGGTGAACCATTCCGGATGGTCCTCTTCCAGTATACAAATAAAACTTCTCATTATTTTCATACTTATTCAGTATCCAATCAAGATCTCTGTGAGAAAAAAAGAATTTGTTCCCAAGTAATGGATGTAATTCGCCTGTTAATGATTCAATTTTTTCAAGTATTTCGTCAGTTATTTCCTGAGTTCCAAATTTTTTTATTAGCCGAGCATAATCTACGGATCCCTCCACTTTCCAAGGAGTTACTTCAAAATCATCAGAATAATCTTTATTGAATGAACTACTCATTTTATTATGTATACATGATTCGAGAACTTTAAACGTTTAAAAAGTATTCCATCAATGTCTGATCCATATTTAAATGACGGTGTCAAACCTGCATAAAATAGAGAAAAAAATTCTTCTAACACTTGTAAAACATAATAAAATGGACATTGAAAAATTAGCGACCATAGCAAACCTTTCATTAGATAATGTAAGACGCGGTATTGAATGGTTAAAGTATAAAGGAATTGTCTTAGTGTCAATTCAAAAGGAATCAATAATACAACTCATTTCAAAAGCACCAGAGCTTACATCTTTAGACGATAAATCAGCAGTTATAGATCATTTAACATTACCAGAAAGAAGAATAATCCACGAGATAAAAAAAACAGGTCAAAAAGGCACCAAGATTGGCAAACTTGCCAAACTCTGTCAAATGTCAGATACTGAATTTAGTGTTGGAATACAAAATGCTGTTAGGAACGGTTGGTTGATTAAAGAATCAGATAGTCTAAAAATAACAAATAGCTCCGAAAGGCTTTCGCTTGAAGAAACTCTTTTAGAAAAAATCTCAAAATTAAAGAAGATAAAACTCTCAGAGTTATCAAATAAAGAATTACAAGGCTTTAATCTCTTAAAGAAACGGCCAGGGTATGTCAAAGAAACTATAGAAAAATCCTTCGTAATTTCTCTTACAAACGAGGGTAAAAAAATAGCGACAAGCATTAATAGCGAGGACGAAAATGAAATAGGAACAATTACTTCTGAAATACTAAACACTGGAAAATGGAAAAATGAGAGATTTGCGGAAATAGATGTCACTTCACCTGTTCGCACTTACAGCATTGGAAGGACACATCCTCTAACCGAAGTAATTAATGAAATTAGAGAAATTTTTGTTTCGATGGGATTTTCTGAAATTGAAGGATCAATAATTCAATCCTGCTTTTGGAACTTTGATGTACTATTTACTCCGCAAGACCATCCGGCAAGGGATATGCAGGATACATTCTATCTATCAAATTTGACAGTCGAAGACATAGATCCTATTATTAGTAATAAAGTATCAAACTTTCACAAGACAGAATGGAATTATGATTGGAATTTAGAAAAATCAAAGAAAACAGTCCTCCGTACTCATACTACTCCGGTCACTATAAAATATCTTTCAGAAAATAAGTTGAATTATGGGAGGATTTTTTCAATAGGGAGAGTTTTTAGGAATGAAAAAATGTCGTATAAGCATTTAATGGAGTTTCATCAAATTGAAGGAATTGTAATAGGTGAAACAATAAATTTACGGGATTTGATGGGTCTACAAAAACAATTTTATTCCAAACTTGGGTTAGACAAGGTGAAGTTTTGGCCAACATATTTTCCATATACCGAACCTTCATTGCAATCAATGGTGTATATAGATAAACTCGGAAAGTGGGTCGAGTTATTTGGTATGGGAATGTTCAGACCTGAGGTAACTCAATCTGTAGGCATATTGAATAATGTGCTTGCATGGGGTGGTGGTCTTGAACGTATTGCTATGATTAGGTATGGATTAAACGATGTACGTGAACTCTACGATAATAAACTATCATGGTTAAGGATGCAACCGATATGCCCGTTATAGAATTTCCACTTGAAGATATCAGTAGGCTATTCCCTGGTTACGATTTAGAATACATTATAGACATGCTACCATATTTAGGACTAGATCTAGAGTACAGAGATGACAAATGTATCAGATTAGAATATAGTCCAAATCGTCCAGATTTTTCTACTTTTTATGGGATCGCCAGGGCATTAAACGGGTTGCTTGGCAAAGAACTAGGAATAGCAAAATTTCAGGTTATCGAAAACAAGAAAAATGTGATTAGTGTGAATAGATCCGTATCAAACATACGGCCATTTATTGTGAGCATAGTTGCTCGAGGTCATAAGTTGAATAACAAAACAATAAAGCAAATTGTCTCTATGCAAGAAGATCTGCATAATGGAATCGGAAGAAAAAGATTGAAGGCATCCGTAGGATTCCATAATTTAGACAGTATTGAATTTCCACTGGATTACACTACATCATCAGATAATCTGGGTTTTACTCCTCTTGACCATACTTCATCGCTGAGACTGACTGAGATATTGGACAAAACTGAATCAGGCAGAAAATTTGGAGAACTCCTAGAGGGATCAATTTACCCCATTCTAAAAGACTCTAGGAATACTGTGATATCTTTTCCTCCCATAATAAATAGCGAATTTACAAGAATTAAAGAAGGAGTTGAGAATTTGTTTGTCGAAGTTACGGGTGTGGACAAAAAAACTGTTGATGACGTTCTGGCAAATATATTGGCAACATTAGGCGATATTGGATTTAAGTTGGAAAATGTCTCTATAAAACAGGATAGTAATATCAGTTTCTCTTACAATTCAAACACAAATACTATTTTAGAGAACGTTAATCCAACTTACATCAATAAGGTACTGGGTCTATCAATGTCAAATGAAGAGATTGTAAATTGTCTACGAAAAAGTAGGTTTGATGCAAACGTTATTGATTCAGGTACAATTAATTGTATGATTCCAAGTTACAGAATTGATATATTTAGTCCCATCGATATTGTAGAGGAAGTAGCAGTCGGATACGGACTTTATAACTTGGAGCCCTCTCTGCCAGAATATACACTTAATGGTAACAAAAGCAGGCAAAATTACTTTTTCGACAGGATTCGTCAGGCCATGATTGGGATGGGACTGATAGAAAATATTAACTTCATTTTAAGTAACAAAGATACTCACTACAAAAGAATGAGGCTAGATAAATTTAATTTCTTTACAGTGAATAACTCTAAGAGTGATGAACATGATGTATTAAGGAGATCACTCTTACCATCTTTGCTATTTTCTTTGTCAAAAAATATTCATGAAGAGTATCCTCAAAAATTGTTTGAAATAGGAGAAGTATTTGTACCTGAAAAAGACAGTTTTGAAAGGTGGAATTTGTGTTCTGTTAGTGCCTTTAATGGAGTCACGTATAGTGAGATAAAAGCGGTACTTCAAACACTTATGGAAATTTGCTTTAAGGCTAAATTTGAAACAAGGCCATCGGAAAATTCATCATTCATAAGAGGAAGAAGTGCAGATATAGTCTATAAGGGAAAAGCCATTGGACAAATAGGAGAAGTTTCACCTTTACTAATAGATAGTTTTAAAATAAAAATGCCAGTTGCTGCGTTTGAACTTGACCTTACAGAATTATTGCAAATCTAACCAGAATATTTATAATGAATTAATACGACATTATTTATTACTCCGTCAAAAAGTAAATTGACGAAGTAGCCCCGGAAGAGAGTGCACTAGGAGATGTACATTTGAATGTATGGCTATCAATGACTAGTTGTGGGTCAGAAACGGGGTACAATTATTTATGTATTTAATAGCTAGAAATTTCTTGTTTGTATCCAGAAAATAATAATCAAAATGTTTCAACTTGAATCTAATTTTTCATTTCATTAAAGAATTTCAAAACCAACATCATTGCATTATCAGAAACATTGAACTGATCCAATATTTTTTTAGGATTTTTAAAAAATTCTATTCTAAACTCTGGATCAGAATGTGCCAAATGAATTATTTCACTAATTACCTTCGAATCATTATCTGTATATTCCATGATGTTTAGTTAATAGTATTTCGTATATTTCAAATTTTAGAAAAATTGATATTGATACCAAATCATTCAAATCTACTATGGAACTTGAGCCAATAATGCTCAGAAGCCAGAAGAAGTTGAAAGGTAAAGTGTCATCCAGAGTGAAATCAGTAGAAGAAACTCTTAAAACTGTTCTTCCAGTTTCTGGTAGTATTGGAATCACAAGGCTTGCAGATATAACAGATATGGATATTCTTGGAATACCGAATTTTTCTGCTGTTTTGCCTGGAACGGAAGATTATATTTGGGTCTATAGTGGAAAGGGGGCTACAAGATTGGATGCTAAGGTAAGTGCATTGATGGAGAGTATTGAAAGATATTGTTCTTTACCGTCTAGCGATCAAAAAAAGATGATTCAAGGAAGTTACAAAGACGTTTCAAAAGTATCAAAAACGCTACACCCTTCTAATGTAGTTGAACCAATGTTATTTGAATACGATGAGGAAATGATCATGGATTTTCTGCCAGGATATGACTTGATAAATAATGAAAAGATTCTGGTTCCCACACCATTGGCACTATTTAGGTATTCTCCCAAATCACCTGCAGTAAACCCCTTTGCTTATCACCATACTAACGGTCTTGCTTCAGGCAACGTATTGGAAGAGGCAATATGCCACTCACTATGTGAAGTTATTGAAAGGGATGCGACAAGCTTAGCAGAGTTGAATGCAAGTGCATTACCTTATAATGCACTAAGAACAATGACAAAATATCTTTCAGACAATGGATTGCAGATAGATCCCACTGATAGTACAGAATTCGTAGATGATGATACAAAATTTCCTGATGTTGATATATCAAATATTAATTTTAAACCGGTTTCAAATTTGGTAAAAAAATTCAACGACGCCAAAATACCACTTATTATTAAAGATATAACATCTCCAATTGGAATACCAACATTTAATGCGAGTAGTATTGAGTGGATATCTGAAGATTACGGATATCTTGCAGAAGGTCATGGAACTCATCCAGATGCAAGAATAGCCATACTCAGAGCAATCACCGAAGTTTCGCAAACTCGTGCTGCGAATATTCAAGGTGCAAGAGATGATCTCAGAAAAATCTCTTATGGAAATAGTAATAGTGATGAAAAAAAGACATGGCAATTTATGAAATCAAAAAATTCTATCCCGTTCTCAGAAATAAAATCTTATGTAAGTGACGATATTTTGGATGATATCAAACTTATTCTTTCAAGATTAAATTCAAATGGGTTGACACAGGTAATAGTAGTAGATCTTACAAACCCTCAAATAATGATACCTGTGGTAAGAACAATCGTACCAGGACTAGAAACATTTAAGATAACTAAAGCAGTCATTGGAAAAAGAGGGAGAGAGTCCTTTACTGTATGAACAAACCAATAGTGTATCTGGGACCTACCTTAAATAGGGAGGAGGCAAGTAAGATTCTAGACGCAGATTATAGGGATCCTGCAAAAAAAGGTGATTTTTTGAGATTATCACATACTTCAGAAGAAAAAAAATACGTTGGATTTATAGATGGAGTATTCCTGCATGACTATCCTCCTTCACCAATTGAAGTGTACCATCTTGCGACAAGAAAAAACATTGAACTAATAGGCGCATCCAGTCTAGGTGCATTAAGAGCCGTCGAATTAGAAAAATTTGGAATGAAAGGGATCGGGAAGATTTTTCAGTTATTTAAAAATGGTATTCTAAACGCTGATGATGAAGTAGCAGTAACATTCGTTCGGGATAAAAATATTCTCCAATCCGAGGCTTTGATTGACATCAGGTTCAATTTGTTTTTGGCATATAAGAAAGGAATTATTACCAAACAGACCAAAAAAAGATTTGTCAAGATTGCAAAAAACATTTACTTTCCATTTAGAAACTATGAAGATATTGTAAGGTTGACAGAGGAACAATTTCCGTCAATTCATGATGAACTTGAGAATTTTAGAGACTATATACTTAAAAATAGAGATAGTTTAAAAGCGCGTGACGCGAGAAAACTTTTGAAATATCTCAAGACTATATCTGAATAATTTCATGACTCAACTCAACATACTAAAGCTACTAAAACTTTGAATTTCTAACTTTAACTACAGAACAGTCGACTATGGACCACATCGTAGATTCTTACAGTCCGCTTAAGAATCTAGAATAAATTCAATTGTAGGACTGGGTACCACATACTGGTATTTAACGCGTAATTATTCACACGGGCTCGGAGGGATGCGTGACGATATCAGTGCTATAAATGGGATTTCTACTAATATATAGACTAATATATAGACAAGTAAGCTTTAAGTTTGAATCGGCCAAGGACCGTGGGATTTGAACTTTACCACTTAGCAGCTCAGGTACGTACACACAGCATTAGGAGAAATATAGTTAAAAAAGCAAAGACTAAAGAAGGAGTGGGATTCGAATCCTTGTCCATCAAATGGGGGTTGTTACCACTGATATTACAGTTGGTAATCATTCTTTTGATAAGGGTCGATCGATTTCAGCTTTACATTTTAGACGTTTTTCACTATTTGTAATTCAAAATCCTTGGAAAATCTGGCATGGTATTAGGACTGGCACCTACATCGAGCGTACTAGCTATTCTTGGAGTATTTTGTGAATAAATGATATCGCAATTGATCCTTCGCCGACTGCGGAAGCGACGCGCTTAATGCTGCCGCTTCGGACATCGCCCACGGCAAAAACGCCCGGCAAACTGGTTTCAAGCAAGTAAGGAGGACGTGCAAGGGGCCATCGTGCGGTGCTAAGATTTTCTGGCAAGAGATCAGTACCCGTCTTAATGAAGCCCTTATCGTCCAATACAACGCAGCTATCCAGCCAACGAGTGTTGGGAGCAGCACCAGTCATAAGAAATACGTGTCTTATCTTGTGTTCCTCGTATTGCTTAGTTTGATTGTTCTGCCACCGAACAGATTCGAGATGATCACCCCCTTCTAATTTCGCGATCTCAGTATGTGAGTGAACTACTATCGCAGGAGTGTCTTCGATACGCCGAATCAAGTACCGCGACATATTCTCTTCCAATCCGTTAGACCTTACAAGCATGTGCACACGTTTTGTTGATTGCGCCAGAAATATAGCGGCTTGACCTGCTGCATTTCCTCCACCTACCACAATCACTTCTTCTCCACCACACAGCTGAGCTTCGATATAGGTCGCACTATGATAGATGCCAAGGCCTTCAAAGCGTGACAGGTTTTTGCATTGTGGTTTTCGATACTCGGCACCCGTTGCAATAACGATAGTTCGTGTTGAAACAGTAGGACCTTTCTCGACTACAACCTCGTACGGTTTGTGGTTGCAGACAAGTCGCGTCCCTTTGATGATGAGCATGGTCGCCCCAAATTTTTGTGCCTGATTGTAGGCTCGAGCCGCAAGCTCTTGACCGGAGATACCTGTGGGAAACCCCAAGTAATTTTCTATTCTTGAGCTTGAACCTGCCTGGCCACCAGGCGAACTCGTTTCCAGTACCAGAACGTCGAGTCCTTCAGAAGCACCATATACTGCGGCCGCCAGACCTGAGGGACCAGCCCCGATGACTACAAGATCGCGCAACTGGGTTTGGTCAATAGATTCATTGAGGCCAAGGCAGTCTGCGATTTGTTGATTACTTGGATTTCGGAGCACCAATTGGCCATACCAAATCAATACTGGTATTTCATTGGCAGAAATTTGGAAACTATCTAATAGATTCTGCACGTCAGGATCGCGTTCTAAATCTATATAGGAATTTGGATGTCCGTTGCGCATCAAAAACTCTTTGATCCGCAGAGTATCAGCCGAATATGATGACCCAATTAGTACGATGTCTCCGACACCAGCAGCTATTAACTGCACTCTGCGTAGAATAAACGCCCTCATCAATATATCGCTAAGCTCACCATCTGTTTGTATCAAACCCAGCATTTGTTGGTGATTCAATTCAATTACCTTACCTGTTTTAGTAACACGCATACGAAAGATAGACCGGCGACCGGAGAGTGTGTTAACTTCACCAGTAAATTGGCCAGGACCATGGACAGCTACAAGGGTTTCCTGAGTTCCGAAGGGACGTACAATTTCAAGTTCGCCTGTGATCACAACAAAGAAAGGGACACTGGTGTCTCCTTGCTCAACTAGCAGTTCGCCACTTTGAGCTACACGTATATGTCCATGTGCCTCGATACGATTAATCTGGGCTGGCATTAATACCGGAGATATCTTCTCCGTCCGGGAGTTAGTTAAAGGAAGCCCTCTGTGTGTATTACTCATAGGAATAACGCCCTTCAATCATCGAAAAAGTGATATGCCCGTAATTATAGTATTTTCTTTTATCCTTCCCATAAGATGATACATTGTTAGAATTATATAAGTATAGTCGCATTTAATTCTCCCAAACGTTTGCTCAAGATGTTGATCCGACCCAAGCTAAAGTTATGGCCGCTACGCAGAAGCCAACTAGTCAAAACTATGCTTTCTGAAAAATCTAGCCCACCAGCTTGGAAGCAACTACCTACTTGGTACCAAGTCTATTATAACGATCGTATTATCCCTCCTGATGCTGAGCGTATGTTTGCGAAACAAATGAATGCTACAACAATCTCACTTCTGTCTAGCCATGCGTCACCAGTGTCTCATCCAAGTGAGATTGCGCAATTAATCCTAAATGCGACAGAAGGGCATAGTACCGGATAGTTCAAAAGAATATAATGGTTACCAATTAAGGGTTCTTCAGCAGTCGGGAAGATGAACCAGTTCAAAGAAAAGTTAGATTATCTAATGATATGTCACCTGATTCAATTTTGGCATCTATTCTTTCATCCTCACTTAATCCATCGAAAAAATTTCAATAGAATCATTTGTCTTCCATTTGTATGACCCTATCCATCTTTGGGAGGGGTCGTATGATATTGCTTTTCTTAAACCATTGAGATAAACCAAGATATCACTTTTGGTCATTTCATTGAAAGATATACGATTATGACAATCAGATAACCACACTAGAACTTTGATTTTCCCTTCCTTCGTCGAGGTCTTTATATTTAGTTCTGTGATTTCCGCAGTGATATAGAAATTGTTTTAGCATTCTTAGGATTGGTTATAGCAAATTTCTTTAGCACATTGCGAAAATATGATTTTGACTTGTCCTGAGTAATAGCATCTATTTTCCCTTCTAATTCTGTGTTGGCGTCATTGTTAGAAACTATTTTGTTTTGAGATGTTTGTAGTGTCCTAGTGGCCAATCTTTTAGTACATAGGAAAAAGGCTCTTTCCAGCTATTAAGGATACTGGAAGAACCACCAAGTGAAGCGCGGGGAGTGGGATTCGACCACAATAGCCAACTCTGGTAGTTTCGCAAAATGTTTATATCTGAAGGAACTAATTATAGTAAAGATATCATGGGGAGTAACTTAAGTCTTCGGTTAACAGACCGTCCGCATTTTCATCTACAGAATAAGATACAGCATGTCACGAAATATCAGAATGGATATGTAAGGAAAATGTTGAATGGACTTTCTGAAGATGCCTGGCAAAACTAGAAAATTATGAAAACTCAACCTTTCTTTATCGATCTGACGCAACGCCCGCCCCGAAGCTTTCGCGTTAGTTTGGGCAACTACGTGGTTTTGACCCGCAGGGCCGGGCGACTCTCGCCGGGAAGAATGGCGAATATCAATACAATTCCACAACCGACCGGCGCCTGGTGCAATTTCTTGGCTTCGATCCCGATGCCTTGTTGAAGGAATTGGCAACCGGCAAAGGCGACGGGGAAATGCTCGAATGGGTTCAGGCCCATTCCAAGCGCTCTCCATGGGAAATCGAGGCCTGGTGCCTTCATGGAAAAACGCGCGCCGGACAGCGACGCCGAAACCCTTGCGTTCTTTGCCGAATACCTGGGCCGGCTTTCCAAAACCCGGGAAGACGTCAAAACCTGGTTCGAATTCGGCGAACTCGATGACTATGTCAGCTTTAAAGCAAAAGCGTAAATTTCACATTTATTAAACAACAACGAAGTACAAAAGGAGAAAACATATGAGCAACAACAACGGACAAAAATTGGCGGGAAAAATTGCGGTAATCACAGGCGGAAACAGCGGGATTGGCTTGGCCACAGCCAAGCGCTTCGTGGAAGAAGGTGCCCACGTCGTGATCACTGGCCGGCGCGAGAAAGACTTGAAAGAAGCCGCAACTTTCATCGGGAGAAACGTGATGACGGTCGCAGGCGACGTCTCGAACTTAGAAGATCTCGACCGGCTCTATGCCGTTGTGAAAGAGAAGCATGGTCACATCGACATTCTCTTTGCGAACGCAGGCGGAGGGACAATCGCGCCGCTAGCGACGTCGACCGAGGCTCAATTCGACAAGACATTCGATATCAACGTAAAGGGATTATTCTTTACCGTGCAAAAAGCTCTTCCGCTCTTTAAAGATGGTGGCTCGATCATCCTAACCTCTTCGAGCGCAAACGTATTGGGAGTGCCAGGCTTCACCGCCTACGCCGCTAGTAAGGCGGCCGTGCGCAGCTTCGCGCGTGGCTGGACGATGGAGCTAAAGGATCGCAAGATTCGTGTGAATTCGATGAGTCCTGGCCCAATCGAAACTCCGGCTTTGGACAAGGTGGGGCTCCCCCCTGAACAGGTCGAACAGGCAGTGGCTGGGTTTACCTCGCAGGTTCCGCTCGGTCGCAGAGGCAAGCCCGAGGAAATCGCTGCCGTCGTCGTGTTTCTTGCTTCCGATGAAAGTTCATACATCACCGGCGTGGATCTCGCGGTCGATGGGGGTATGGCGCAGGTCTGACCCCGGCGCGGACGCTTCTCGAACTTTAGTTCTACCACGAGTTCGGAGAAACATTATGAGCTATGCGATTGTAGGATTCGGTAAGATAGGCCAAGCCCTCGCCCACGCCTTCGCCCGTAAAAACATCGACGTGACCGACGCGAGCCGCCGGCTGCCCGAGGCGTTGGCACCGCAGGCTCGGGCGATTGGACCCACGGTCGTCGCCAAGTCTCTGCGGGATGCACTCGAGGCCGACACAATCATCTTGGCGGTCCCGTTCGGGGAACATCGCGAGGTTGCGAAGGCCCTGCCGAGATGGAAAGGCAAGACGGTCATCGACGCGATGAACGCGTTAGTTCCACCTGAGGAGCTGGACGGTCTCCCGTCCTCCGCCTTCGTTGCGAAGTCGTTCACCGGCCCTAAGTTCGTGAGAGGTTTTAATCACCTGGTTGCGGCCACCCTTGGCTGCCGATCCGATCGTCAAGGGCGGCCACCGGGTCGTCTTTCTGTCGAGCGACGATGAGGACGCGATCGCTCCCGTTGCGGATTTGGCCAAAAATCTCGGGTTCGCACCCGTCAATCTGGGAAAGCAAAACGAGGGTGGCGCTGGTGCACGCACGTGACCGCACTTGGGGTCAGCTCATCTTCCAGGATTTGTTTAAGAAGGAGCAGTAATCGATCGTCCACCGTGTGATTTGGCCGAGAAGGATGGTTCCGAAATGTCTAATTAGATCGGACACACTTGATGAAGGGAAAAGGAGAGATTTCAATGAGCATCGAAAAGAATGTCCAGATTGTGAAGAATTTTCTTGCGGCACTCGGCCGCCGCGATAAGCAAGGTTTGCTAGCGTTGTCTGCCGGAGATATTGAGTGGATCATTCCGGGCGAGGACTGGCCGCTGGCCGGCACGCACCGCGGGCACGCCGGATTGGAGAATTTACTTGAGAAGGTTAACGAAACGGTGGAAACTTCGTTCGCAGAGCCCCCCGAGTTCATAGCGCAGGGAGACCGGGTTCTGGTCGTCGGCTTCGCTACGGGGAGAATCAAAGCCACGAATAAGACGTTTGAGGACCATTGGGTCTTCGCCATTACCGTTCGAAATGGCAAACTGACGAACATCCGGGAGTATATCGACACGCAAGCACTGGCGCGGGCCTCCGAGATGGACGCGAGCCCCAAGCCCTGACCCATCGAGACCGATCCGACACGAAATGAATATGAGATTGAAACTGTTTTCACGCACTATTATAAAGTTAGGAAATCAGGGAATGAATCTAACCCTGTAGCAATAGTAACTATTGGTCGAGCACCAAAGGAAGTTTGGATGAAGGATAGAGATAAGTCCGGAAACAAGAGAACTAGTTTTTTATTTGAGAAGGAATAACCAGACTACACGTTTACAGGATAGAGACTTGGCTAATTACATTGAGCATCGTTTCTCTAAACCAACGATCATAGATCCCTATGACTACTAACTTAGAAACGATATAACGAAGATTGATTTTGTCTGTAAGTTGAATGATTTCGGAATAGACCAATATGATAGAATATGCATCATGGGTTAGACATTATCGCATAAAATCTAGTCGGATTACCCTGACTTCCCATTCCTGATGTGGTAACATCATTTAACGGATATCCAATCTCATCTTATTTGACTTTTAGATCATACGTGATTTCAGCAGAATGAACGTTAGGACCTGTTCCAGTAACTCCTACATTGTAATATAGCGTATGATCTCTTGGTGATAACGGTTTTAGAAAGACAAACCATCCATGTGCGCCTGAACGGAAAGTGCCAGATTTCAGATAAGGAATATTGGTATCATGTGGGATTGTTATGTTGAACCCTTTGGCATAGACTTCAGTTACATAGTTTAGAGAATTACTGCACCAAGATCGTTAAGAATGATAAATACCATTTTGTATTAATTTTTGTGCAAGCTCCGTTTTTGCTGATTCCCCAATAGATCCCATTGCAGATATAAGTGCTTTGAGTTGCGTCTCGACTGAAGTTAATCTGTCCTCTTTTACTTTTCTACCAGCAATCAAATCTTTATATCCACTATAGGAAAGGATCATTTCATGTAAAAGAATGGACCCAAAATTTGTGTCAATAACAATTCACATCCCCTTGGGCCCATACAACGTGACTTGCGAATTACTGTCGTTATGAAAATATACCGTTACTATAATCATGGCACGACAAATCGTGAAAGTTACTTTTCTAGAATGTCTCTCTTGTTACTAAAATATGATATATAGATACGTTTAGAGTATGAACCCGCTTACTACATGGGACCAGGCAGATATTAATCCACTATACGTAAATGAATTCCTATTATGACGACAGTCAATGATAGAATAGCGTGGTTTATACTCAGACAGATAATTAACCAGATTAAATTTTCAGACTATGTATGGTATCGTTAGGCCAATTAGGTCAGTTACTGTGCCATCTGGGAGATAGAATTTTACAGCCATTGAGGGAGTCACTGCAGGTCCCCAAGGATTACCAGATGCGCTGTGTCCATGGCGTACAGTCGCTGGGACAGGCTGACCTTGTAGATGTACTGCACGGCTCAGCTTCTTTGCCTCCGGCGTGGCCTTGAATATGGCGAAGTAATAACGACCCTGGGCATGTACATCACGGTAACCTGGGTGAAATCCTTGAAAATCCTCGTGAATCATTTCAACTAACTTTGAAGCCAAACGATATTGGCTAGTAGTCATTTTCTTGTCCTACTGTGAGTTTGCAATTGTATTATCACTTCGCCGCCTCGTCAAGCAGGTTGTTTAATGCGTCCTTAATTTTCAAAGCCTTCCACACATCTCGTACGGTTGCATTCGGATACGCGCTGTAAAAGGATGTCGCAGAGACTTGATGCTTAACGATAAAGTCTTTGATATCAGGACTATGTATTCCGGGATACCCTTCAACTTCTTCAAAGTCAAAATCAATTTGGTCCGGAATTATGGTCGCAAAGTCGTTTATATATACATCCCAATCACCATCAAAGGTGGACGCGAAAAGGAGTCGGGTATCGTTATCGAAGATCACAAATCTCATATCGTGAAGAGTGCCTATGCGATCAGCGTTTGATTGCTCTTGGTCCTTGACAGCTTCAAACTTCTTTCGCATGCGTTCCGCACCACCTGGTTTGAGCGGCAAGATGAGTGTGAACTCATTTGACCGTCCTGACTTTAACCCGGGGCGACCTATTCCTTGAGTTACATTAGGATTTGACATACATTGAGAATTGCCCAATAGTATAAAAATTTATACGATCCATCCTTTGTGATGTTGTTCATGCAATATCTAATCTAACAAGTAGGCCAGGTCGAACACTTTTTTGGGGTCTCAGCTGCAATAGAAAGATTCATGTCTGCCGTCATCGTCTGTCCTCTGCCTATTATCGTAACATCGTTACCATAAACGAATCATATAGTTCGGGCCCGGAGGTTTGTGATGCAAATCTGACGTTAACTACAAGTCGGTGCAGAAGGAAAATCTGCTTTTTCTCCATTAGCTGCCCTAAATGTTCCCAATAATTGGTCCCAAGTTATAAGTGCTATAGCGAGGTCTTTACAATCAACTCTAATTCTGTCGTGTTTTGCATATGCAGAATTAAAACCATTCCCAAATGCGGTAATTGTCAACAAAATTCCAATCCCTATTGCAACGGCTATTATTTCAGGCCCATTATTCTAGTAAAAAAGGTAATAGTTAAAAAGAGATAGTATGAACTGATATTCATTAATCATAACTATGTAAAACAACTAATCATTGATTTGTGCATTGGCCCAAAAGGAATCCAGATTGTTGTTGTAAATCTCCTTCGATTTTCATAAAATCCAAAAACATTTTCAATCTTGGATATTGTTTTTAGATTCATTGTATTGGAATGCTTGAGTTACGGGTTCGGTGGTTCTAGTAACAATAGCGGTTCAGTAAAAGGACTTAATTATAATAGATTCCTAGGCTGAGCTATAAGGGTTTTGGTTACACTCTCCAAACTAGTAGTACGTTATTTTAGGCCTTCTTCTTCTTCTTCATTTCCTTCTAAGACTAATGAAATAGCCTTCTTGAATTCTCTGATAGCAAGACTTTTAATTTACACGGATTAAGAACCGAACATGTCTGATGTCCCCAGACCAGAGAATAGTGGTTCTAACCAGTCCCAGGCTGAAGCCAGCGATATGCTGGTTGTCTCTGAACTAGGCGTCAGATCGCAAAACAAGACAATTCTAGAAGAGGTAAGCTTCAAAGTGAAGAAAGGGACATCACTTGCAATCGTTGGTCCAAATGGAGGCGGTAAGACCACTCTCTTTAGAGCGCTATTGAATCTGATTCCGTACACAGGAATGATAAGGTGGAACGAAGAAGTAAGAATGGGCTATGTCCCTCAAAGTCTTGTCTCTACCGATTTACCCATATCGGTCGAGGAGTTTCTGAGATTTAAATGCAAGACAGATTTCGATACATGCATAAAGTCGGTGGGTCTGGAGAAGGATATTCTCAGACAGAGGCTTAGATCACTTTCAGGTGGAGAGCTACAGCGTGTTCTGATCGCTTGGGCTATCGTAGACAACCCAACTGTGCTCCTGTTTGATGAACCAACCTCTGGTGTAGACATAGGTGCGGAGGAACCCATCTACGACAAGGTGAATAATCTAAAAAAAGAAATTGGAATAACGATTTTTCTTATTTCTCACAACATGCATGTTGTGATGCACTACGCCGACTACGTGTTAGCTCTGAATAAGCGAGTGTTGTTCTTCGGTGATAGAAAGAGCCTGACTCATTCGCAGCTCTTGAGCATAATATATGGAAATGAGTTCGCTCTGTCAGAGGAGGAGCATCATAAGGAGTAGACAGTTCTCATTGCCAGATACCATTACTTTTGGTCTCATAGTAGGTGTATTTGTAGGATCTACTGCAGGTTATCTTGGCTCGATCATGGTATCAAAGCACATGGCGCTGGTCGGTGATGCACTCTCTCATGTTGCCCTTCCAGGTCTTGCACTTGGAATACTGTTCAACTTCAATCCGTTCATTGGTGCGTTCGCATTCTTGGCTGCAACGGTGATTGTCACTTGGTATCTTCAAAAATCGACAACTCTTTCGGTCGAGGCAATCATAGGAGTACTCTTCGTCTTGGCACTTGCGATAGGGATTCTTATCACCCCTCAGGTAGATCTACTCGAGGCTTTGTTTGGTGATGTATCTAAAATAACTTTCACCGATACAATAATTACTGTTTTAGTATCTGTCTCTGTGATTTTGGTAACTAAGACCATTTACCAGAAACTAGCCGTGAGCATGATTTCCAAAGAACTCGCCATCGCAAGCAGGATTAAGGTTGAGAGAATCAATTTGATCTATCTCTTCCTAGTGGCCATAATAGTCGCACTCGGAATAAAAGAGGTTGGAACGTTATTAGTTGGAGCTCTTGTGATAGTTCCTGCAGCTGCGGCCAAGAATATCAGCTCCACGCTCTCACGCTATTCCCTCATGAGTGCTATCTTCGGCCTGGCCAGTGCAACATCGGGTGTCATCTTGTCAAGCTACGTCAATCTTCCAGCGGGGCCGCTTGTAGTAATAGTAGGCGCGGCTATTTTTGCCGGAGGGGTTGTAGTAAGCTCCCTGTCGAAAAGACTCAAGAATCAAAAGAGTATGCGCAGCACAAGTACGGCAATCTGAACTTATGAGTTTTTTAACAAATATCAAAATTATGAGTCCCCACGTCAATTGGAAGAAAAATTACAAATTTGATTATTCGAGCAATAACAAGAGAATAATATACCATAATAGTTGAGGTCCGGATGCGGTGGTTCTAGTAACTTTAGTAGTTCAATGAATGTACTCATATTAGTTGTAACACAACCTAGCTTTAAAGTTTCCTACCTACTTGAAAATCTTTATTATCCGTGAATGCATCTCTAGAACCATTGCTGAAAAGATTTGGAATTAACATTTCAATCATTAAATTTTAAATCTCATATTAGTTTACTAAATATAGTATCAATAATTCGGGTTCGGTGGGAATCATGTGTAATTCTACACTAGTTCAATTAAAGAACTACAAGAGGAGCGAATGTCGAGGGATTTAACACACTAGTGTATGTAATCTTCTTTCAGAGGTATAGCTCTAAATTTTTTATCTTAAGAAAAGCTTACCCTTATCTTCATAATCCAGCAAAACCTTTTTGTTCTAATAGACTTTCTTTGATCCATCGTTCTAATTCAGAATCAGTGCTTTTCTTTCTTTTTTCCATAATGGTAACAGCATCATTACCTACTAAATACCGAGTATTAGGTTTCTCTGATTTAATTGCACCTAAAATGACTTCCGCTACTTGTTTGGGAGAGGAGGAGTTGGTATGCTTAAACCTTTCTCTTACTCCCTCAGATACCTTTTTGGAAAATTCTGCATATGGTGAATCTGGATGCATTGCCTTTTGAGCTTGCTTTGAGTTTTCTAGATAATTGGTATTTACTGCACCCGGCTCGATTAATATAACCTTTATTCCAAAGCTTTCTAATTCATATTTTATGGACTCGGAAAACCCTTCTAATGCAAATTTGCTACCAACATAAGCGGAATTAAGTGGGACTCCTATTTTACCTCCGATGGAGCTTATATTCACTATTGCTCCACTTCTTTGTTTTCTCATAACTGGTAACACAGCTTTCAATACCCTCACTGCTCCGAAAAAGTTTGTCTCAAACTGTGTCTTTATTTCCTCTATTGAAAGTTCTTCAACTGCTCCGTGGTGTTCATATCCAGCATTATTAACTAGCACATCAATTCGTCCTTGTCTCTTACTTATCACACTAATGGCATCTATGACTGACTTATCATCTGTTACATCCAGTTGTATAACTTCTAGCGGTAGACTGTCTTTTTTGGCAATCTCTTTTATTCTTGTTGACTTGTCGATATTACGCATAGTGGCATAGGTGTAAAACCCATTTTTTGCAAGTAGCAAGGATGTTTCAAATCCGTTACCAGTTGAGCTACCCGTTACAATTGCTACCTTCATCATGTTCAACCCTAAAGGACATGAATATTAATCATTCCTTAACAATGTTCATCCGAACTCAAATGCCTAACATGGGATATTATTAGGAGCGTGTTTTGACATGGGGTTAATAGGAACTCATAATGCTAGCATTCTAATTTGACAACCCTTTATGTTATTGGGGTTGGTCGTTTGTGAACTAAATTTGGAATGATTTTAATTCCCGTTACAATCTGAGGCCCATTCAGTTAAACGGTTGGAACCGTTCCTCCATCAATAACATACTCACTTCCGTTGATTGACATTGCTCTATCGGAAACGAGAAATGCAACTAGCTCTGCTACCTCTTCTGGACGACCTGGACGACCTATAGGAATGCCGCCAAGAGATTTCATTAATTCTTGCCGTGCTGTATCCGTGTTGGTTCCCGATTGTTTGGATAAGCGCTCAATAAGTTGTTGTGCAGCAGAAGTTTCAATGAAGCCAGGTGCAATTGAATTGACACGAATACCCTTAGGTCCGACCTCATTTGATAATCCCTTGCTATAAGTTGTTAGCGCAGCCTTTGCAGCGGCGTACGCCAACGTAGCTTGGTAGAGGAAGCTTTCTCTGAATTGAGGACACATGTACAATCACTCCAGTACCTCGCTCAATCATACCAGGCAACAATCCTCTATCGAGCCTAACAGCAGCCATCAGGTTTATGTTAAGCTCCTTTTGCCACTCTTCGTCGCTTAACACACTGAAACCACCGCTTGGTGCAGATGACGCTCCCACAACATTTACAAGAATATCTATGCCACCCAAACGAGAAATTACCTCTTTGACTACTTTTGTGCACCCTTCAGAAGTGCTCAAATCAGCCTGAACAAATTCATAGTTACGGTTATCATCATCCATTGTTTTCTCGCGTGAAGTCGTTACAACTTTGGCTCCGCCTTCAAGAAGCCGACTTACCACAGCCTTACCTATACCAGCAGTCCCACCTGTTACAAGAACACGCTTTCCACTAAATTCATTTGTGATAAATGGAAACTTGGAAACCATTAGATATTTGCCAACCCCATCTACAAATATGTCGACACAAGTTATAAAACTATTGTTACCTATGAAAGAACCAAGAATCTGTGCTTAAACTTTTATTATTTTCTAGTAAGGGATGATTCTAGTTTTGTATTAAATTTCAAACAGCAACGTTAGGAGCCATGTAATTTGCTACTGCAGAACCATGATGATGTATCAATAGCCATTCAATATTGGATTTGTTGTTGATGTTTACGTTCTGTTTTTCGAAGATATTAGTAGCAATGACACCCATTCTTATACTATTTTCATTTTCATCCTCTATAACAGAATCAATATTTTCTAAACAAACAACTATCGCTATATTTTCAAATGCCTTTATTTTTATATTTGAAATAAAGAATTTTATCATCCTGGTATTTTCAAATATCCTCACCCAACTTTCCCTTATTCCTGTCCAACTGGTAAACATTTCCCAACCAGGATGGATGCAGATAGTATCATCACTATGCTTCCAAGCCGCATCCATTTTTTCAATTGATAGGCTTTCAAATGCTTTATAGAATCTGCTGTTACTATCCTCTATAGTTTGTTCTACGCCTTTTTCTTCATCCATTAGTACTAATTATACAACTATAGTTTTAATAATGATTTAAAAAACAATAATAATTTACTTAGTATAGATACATATGATATTGAAATGTGGGGCCAGTGGTTTGTGAATCAAATTTGACTCTAAAAAACGCCTCAAAATAGACTATGATTTTACTAAAAACAGGAAAGCAAATTCTTGTGTTAGGCTTCGGTTCCGTTCTAGGAATTGTTGCCGCACTTGTAATTGTAATTTCACGCGTACGTTTCTAATATTAAACTAATTAATTTGAATACGCTTATCATATATTCTCATATTTATGCTGTTTCTATAAATCACTATTTAATTTTTGATAAATATATGTAAATCAATTAAACACGGTTGTTATAAATCGATGTTTATTATTGTTCTATAATAACTGGACAACTTTCAACGTGAGAACTATTAATTAAATTCGTTGTGTACACGTTTTGATTTATTTTAAGTAGCCTATATAGGTGTATTTTAATAAATAGGCGGTAACAAATTAATTATCACAATTAACATGCAAAAACATGGAAAATATAAACAACTCTCTTACCGCCGTGGCCGCGCAGGGAGGACCTAGTGTATCAGTTGTAGGCGATACTTATCGCATTATTATAGATGGTAAGCAAACGGGAGGTGCTTATGCTCTTGTTGATATGTTGATTCCGCCAAAAGGAGGACCCGTACCCCATTCGCATGCCACCTTCCAGGAAGCGTTCTACATTATAGATGGAGAGATTAAAGTAATAACAAAGGAAAAAGTATACACTGCTGCAAAAGGCTCATATGTAAATATACCTTTTAACGGACCAGTACATAAATTTACAAATGAAACCGGCAAAACGGCGCACATTCTATGTTTTACAACGCCCGCTGGTATGGAAAAAATGTTCTTAGAAATAGGAAAGCCAGTAGCCGTCGATACTCTTTTACCTATTCCACAAATGACGCCGGAAGAACTAAAACGACTTCAAAGTATCGCAGAAAAGTATGGGCAGAAGTTATACCCACCAGACTATTTTGATTAATAATAAAACTTGTTCGGCAGAAGTGCTCTAGATATATCTCGCACGAATATTTGAATACTAAGTCTAAATGCTCTATTTAGCTGGCTAGTCTACTCAGAGTTGATTGAAAACCTTATCTATCATGTTGACTAATATTTTACAAATGCTGAACGCAGAACAATCTATCGACAAACCGCAACCGAAGAAACTCAAATGTGAGTTATGTGGAAAGGCTTTCGAAAGTCCAGATACATTGAGCTATCATAAGTCCGTAGAACATAGTCAGGCCAAAAGGCCACCGATTGGCGTGTCATAAAGTGGGCCAATTGAATCTAACTAGCAAGCATCTTTCTCTGAAATTAGGGCACGTGCATTGCAAACATGGGTATCTTACTTTAGTCCCTAACAAATGCTGATCATGGTCTCTGTCGTGACCACAGACACACAAGTCATTTTCAACCACCATTATTTTAACCCTTTATTATCCACTTAGTTATATTTCCTTTTCATTTGTTTGCTTAAAATATTGGCTTTTTCGTCTTGCAGGTATCACAGAAACTTTTCCGCTTGATGTCTGTATCACTCAAAGTGTTACTGAAATGCATCACGCACTCTATATTAGGACAATGAGCAAAACCAAAGATATGTCCCAATTCATGTACGCACTCCTTTGCCATTCTCTCGTAGAATAGCTTATCATTTGGCTTTTGACCGTAGAACTCTTCTTTAATTCTGGGCAAATATACAACTCCAATTCCTCCTTTTAGAAACGCTTCTCCCAGTACAAAATTCAAGCCATCTGAATATGCGTCGACGTCCGTGATGATAAGTATTTTTCTATCTTTGTTGGGTCCCAATTTGTCATAAAACCATTCTAATAATTTGGGCGAGTTCCATTGGTTTCTATCAGAATTAAAGTTGGAATTAAAGCTGGGGTCAGTCTTAAGAGAGCTGTTACTAATTTTGTCGGCTACACCAATGATTCTCACTCTGATATGTTCAAATTCCCTCGATATATCGTCCCGTAATTCATCAAGTGTATTCTCATTAAGAACCGTTAAAAGGGATTGTATAACTATTTCCATATGAATAACGTTAAGTGATATATTGTCATATTATATATGCAAATGTCTACCGTAGAACAATCAATTTACACTCCGAGGCCAAAGAAACTCATCTCTGAAATATGTGGAAAGATTTTTGAGACTCCTAATATGTTGGGCTACCACAAGTGAATCGAACATAGTCAAAGAAGAAGACCACCTTTTGGAGTTTCATAAATTGGGATAAGGCTTTTCTCTTTGTTAAGACTGTCTAAGTCCCTGGAATTACAGTGATTGTCGGGAGTCGCATTGTTAACAATTCGGACCCAACTTGTAGACTATGCCTGAATTTTCAATCGAGAAATTATTCGGGCGTGTTCCATGAGCAGCCTATAGATACCTACACCGCCCCCACCGCTTTTAACGCATATTGATTCTCTAAAGTAGACCAACATAGGTATGAAATTTAATGACATGTAGAACCCTTGATGTATGATGCTGCAATAGAGAATTACAAAAATACAATTAAGTCACGTAAGGATAGAAAAAATGTACCGATAAAAAATAACCTTATTAGATTATAACTCTGATGGGCCTGCAAATGCAAACAGACCCACCAGGAAATAACTCGTTGTTACGGGTTTATGTAAGAACTATGCTCAACAAAATATAAAATAGTTAATAATCTGATTGGAGGCTCATGAATACGATGAATGGACAAAGACATCCTCCCATCAGAGCCGTGAACGTTGTATAATAAATTATGACGAAAGAATAAAAAATTTTCTTAATATGAACATAGAACTTAAACCGGTGAGCCATGCCGCGCTAGTTGATAGGTCCCATCAGGGTGTTATGGCAACGACCTAAGCCTCAAGGTTTCTGTGTTAAACTGACAGGAGGGAACATTGCAAACGAAATTTCGTTTACAAATCCCAACACCAATAGAAAAAGCCCTCCTATCAGCGTTTGAAAGTCAAAATTATATTCGTAAAAATATTATAAAAAATTTTCTCCCTAACCATTGAAGATGATTTGAAATTTTCCGAATTATTGAGACACTGGCGGGCCTAATGGTTGCAAACTGGGAGACGGCCCA
Organism: Thermoproteota archaeon; assembly: GCA_046729135.1. Classification (GTDB taxonomy): domain Archaea; phylum Thermoproteota; class Nitrososphaeria; order Nitrososphaerales; family Nitrososphaeraceae; genus TA-21. The sequence goes on from JBKPGB010000106.1 coordinate 44,840, forward strand.
CCAGGAATGGAAAGTCTTATCTGTTTCTGTCCATTACAATCCGCAACTAATTATAAAAAAGTTAAAGCCTGATGGGAGGATAGGATGAATTCATCAATGCAAATTAGGACTTAAGCCACCATCACTTTCGAGTGAGTAACGGTAATAGAAATAATTGTTAAATCGACCATAAATAACTATCTCAAGTATTGAAATTTTTAGCGTTTTCTAACTGGCCTTGAAACCTTTAATCCTTTTTTTGATTTGCAAGTGCCTTTGAAAATCCAAATTATTGAACCATCTTTCTTAAAGACAATCTTATTTGATTCTTCCAAATAGTCTAGTATTGTGGTTATCGTAGGGTACATTACACTTTTACCAAGACTTAGAAATAACTGATTCCTGGATGTGAAATATTTTTTCTTCTTTATTTTTTGTTCGACCATTCTAATAGTAGACAATTGAGGTTGATGAAAGGATGACCTCATAAGAAATAGCGTGACACAATTTATATAAATATATCTAAAAAGTATGAAAGGTAATATTTCTATTCTCGGGATAAAGGTTGGGGATAGTGGAATACCGTGAAAATGAATAGATGCAGTGTTACCTGCCTGTCCATACTTGTTACTGTTGCGAAGTTAAAGTTTTATAACCAGTATGTGTTCCGTAGCAAACCTAATTACTTTTAACACTACATTACCGATGAAACCCTATGTCGATGGCAACAGAAATTAGTGGGCTTGACGAATATAGAAAAACTTGTTCTGTAATATTTGGTAATGCAACAGCATCTCAATTAAAATTTCTTGAAGCCTGTATGCAACTGCAACAAACTGCTTTTATTTCTTGTGACGGCATTATCTCTAATCAGTTAAAGTGGATTGAAAATTATCTCGACAAAAATAAGGACAATAGTCTCGCAATTAATCAATTTCTCAAAATTTGTGCTAATACTATTAACGGATTCATGAAGTTGGTTTCTATGTCATATGACTCAACAACATCAAATATAGAATCTTATAATAGGACTCTAATTTCTATGAATGAATATTTTTTCGGAATTAAAGATGACCAGCGCAAAATCGAAGACCTGACGGTTTAATCTTAGTCGAATGTTAGAGTTTTTTATTCGGAAAATCGAGTAGTGGGATTTGAACCTTCCCTATAGAAGGGTTCATACGCGTACGAATGCTGGTAGGCTTCAATAATCTTAGTTTCTATTACATTTGAATTTTATCTTGTTTACTTCGTTAAGCATTTTTGCCAACTTATTAATATTGAAAAAATTCTATCAAAAAATTGATTTTCATTCGATTTTGAAAACAGTATTGCGACATATTCTAAATTATCAGAAGTAAACGTAACGTAAGTGGATTTATTGATGTGCTAGAAATCAGACCAATATTTATTAGAGTTGCAGCTCCAAATCCT
>JBKPGB010000107.1:0-3053 GCA_046729135.1 Thermoproteota archaeon
TTTTCTCCTACGAAGGCTGAGCCGTCAACTACTTTCCCTCGAAGTGCAGAAGATTTTCCTGCAATTGATTCCATGAATTGACCAACAGTCATTCTCGACGGAAACGCATGTGGATTAATCATAACGTCCGGAACTATTCCATCTTCTGTATAAGGGAGATCTTCTTGTGGAACCAGCATACCGATTACACCTTTTTGACCATGCCTTGAAGCAAATTTGTCACCAATTTCTGGTATTCTCATATCCCTGACCCTGATCTTGTACATCTTTCCTCCATCTACAGACTGAGTCATTACAACTGAATCAATCACTCCGTTCTCAGACGGTCTCACGCCTATCGATGTATCCCTTCTGTATGGACCTTTTACTTCAAACTCTTTGTATTCTTCCATAAATCTTGGCGGAGAAGTTCTACCAATCAGTATGTCACCTCCGTTTACTATTGATTCGTGCATTATAGCCCCGTCGTCTTCAAGTAACCTGTATGATTTCTCGCCGCGGTACCCTCTAATATTTGCATCAGATGACGGAATCTCGAACTTGTCCTTCATTCCTCCTGGGTATTGTTTTGCTTCCGCTTCATAAACCCTGTAAAAGAAAGTTCTGCCAAGACCTCTGTCAACTGATGATTTATTGAAAACTACTGCGTCTTCTATGTTATATCCTTCAAATGGTAATACTGTGACAATACAATTTTGTCCCGTAGGACGTTCTTCCAATCCAAGAAGATTTATCGCTTTAGTCGTAACTACTGGGATCTGTGGATACAGCATAAAGTGTTGCCTTACATAAGTACTTGCATTCATGAGTGGTGTTGAAAATCCCAAACTCTGTTTTGCCATTGCGCTCTCGTATGTATTTCTTGGAGACTGATTGTGTTCTGGATATGGAATTATAGAAGCTCCAACACCCAAAATTGATGGCGGATAAATTTCAAGGTGAGTGTGACTTGGTTGTAGACTACCAAAGTCCATTGCGACATAACAGTTCTCCTCCTCATTTGCATCTATAAGCTCTATCATGCCCATCCACAGTAAATCAGACCAAGTTTTCATATTCCTCTTTATCAAATCAAGAACATCCATAGTTATTACTGGCTTCCCTTCTCGTACAATAGCAAGTGGCCTGAGTATTCTTCCCGAATTGCAACTTACATAAAGACGCTTTGTTGCATTTTCATTATCATTGGAATAGTAGTAAATACCAACATGGGCATGTATTTTTCCTGACCTTCGCAAACTTCTTAGTGTATCTGTCAGGTGCTGACCATTATCGTAATATCCGATTAGACGTCCATCCACAAATATTCTGGTACCATTTTTTCTTAGTAGATCAGAAGCCTCCTCGACAGGATGAGCTCCTAGTTCATATAATTTTTCGATTATCTCTGAAACGGTGACACTTACAGAGATTATAGAGGATAAGGCAATATTTTTTACTAAACCGCAATTTGATCCTTCAGGAGTCTCAGCCGGGCAAATTCTACCGAAATGAGTAGAGTGAAGATCCCTTGCTTCAAAGTTAGGTTGACTCCTGCTTAAGGGTGATTGAATTCTGCGAAGATGGCTGATAGTTGATATATAATTTGTCCTGTCCAGCAGCTGGGTAACACCAACTCTTCCTCTGCCCCAATTTCCGGTTGCAATAGCATTATTTAATTTATCAGAGATTATGCCGGGTCTTACTGCTGCAGCAACTGCATTTATTCCTCTCTTTTGACCAGACCTTTCTAGTTGATATTTCATGTCTCTGACAAGATTTCTAAAGGCTGTTCTGAAAAGATCGGCTAGCATTTGACCTGCGAATTTTATAACTTTATTTCCATAATGATCCTTGTCATCAGATGCTACCAAATTGAGCCTCAATTCAACGAGCTTGCATGTTGCTTCACCTAGAAAGAGGGCCTTTTCGTTTCTATTTTCAGGATTCTTTCCAAGATGTGGTAGCAATCCCCAATCAAGTAGTGTTTCAGCTCTCTTTATCTGAAATTCTTCCAGCATCCCTGGAGCAATTCTCTTGCTTATGTAGACTATTGCGTCTCTACTAGTTTCAATTTCTCCTGCCTTCTCAAATGAGGGTTCTAATTCATCCTGTATTATTGAATTTAGAGATACGCCGTCTGCAATATCTTTGTCAGATTCAAGTCCTAGTGCTCTAATTAACGTAATAAGTGGAATATCAACAGGTGAACCCGGAATCTTTGCGACGATTGAACCATCTGGCCTCATAATTAGTTCCAGTTTTGCACGATATCCAACTATTGAAGAATATACCTTTGCTTTGTAAACCAAGCTACCAGTCGTTTCCTCCGTATCCACAATTATCTTGTTGTAAGACAAGTCTTCCAAACCAATAATTACCCGTTCGGAACCATTAATCACAAAATATCCTCCTGGATCTTTCGGATCCTCTCCAAGTTCTATAAGCTTAGTATCAGGAAGATTGTGTAATACGCAGGCATTTGACTTTACCATTACGGGTATATCGCCAATATGGATAAACCTTGACTCTAGAATTTTTTCATCTTCAACAATGCTGCATTCAAGCATTATGGGTGATCCGTATGTTAGATTACGAAGCCTGGCCTCGACAGGAGCCACATGAGTTACTGAACCGTCTAATTCCATAATTCTTGGTTGTTGCAATTTTATCTTACCCAATCTTATTTTATATGGATATTCCGCAGTTTCAATCTCTATTTCGCCAACTTCATCAATAATACTTTGCAAACCACGTTCGACAAATTCCCCATAGGAATTGAGATGTTGTCTGGCAACGCCTTCCTTTTGTAAGATGTTGTGGATTATTGCCCACATATCAAGTGTATTTTGCGACATGGCTCAATCCTCCACTACATATCTATAATAAACACTTTCACCGGCCGTGGATGACATTCTAGTTATTTTTATAATATCCCCGGGTCTCACATCTAGATCTTCTAATCCCTTGTCGTTAATTAATATGTATGGGAGCTGGCTTGGTTTGGTATTGTATTTCTTTAAAACTTCTTCGGCTTGCTTTTTGGATAAAATTTCGTGTTTAGGCTGATATAC
>JBKPGB010000108.1:0-1441 GCA_046729135.1 Thermoproteota archaeon
TATCGGTAATAACATGATATGAAAGTGCTAACAGTAGCATCAATTACTGTAGGGAGTTCCTATTAGTCCAATTGACAACATAGGATATACTGAATCCCATGGCAATTCCCCCAAACAATTTTGAGTAATTCATTGAAATAATACTTAGAAACTTGCATTTACATGTTATGTGACAGGCTCAAATATCATTACACATTTAGACAATGAAAAAAATGAATTGTAAAATTATGATTTGAACATATACCGACTTAGTATTCAATCGTATCCCGACGGGCCGCGATAATATTAGTTCTCTAAATTGATTCTAGGATAGTAAAGTGAAATGAATTTCGGAGAGGCGTTTTTATTAGCTTGTCAAATTTTACCCGCTTTACTTCCATTGATAGGTTAAGGAGGCAATTGTTCTGGCATTATAGTGTTAAACTACTTGATTTGTTTGTGTAGTATAGTATCATCGTAAATCTCATTAACATTGCTTACGCTTAATCCGGGTTCAGGTCCTCCACCAATTACAAAAAGCTTGTTACCAATAGAAATAGCTGCTAGACCATGACGAGAAGTAGGCATTGATTCTAGTGGTGTCCATTTACCATTTTCTATATCATATTTTTCATTGTTGCCAAATGTCCTAGTAAGATCTTCTCCTCCAAATACGAAGAAGCTATTGTTTATTGTGGCAGCCGCTATTCCACTTCTTTTTGACGGCATGGATTCAATCTGTGTCCATTTGTCTTTTTTGGTATCATACATTTCACTAACATTAACATTTACTAAAGGAGAAGACCCAGCTATTCTTCCACCGGCTACATATATTTTGTTGTCAACTGTTGTAGATGCAGCATGATGTCTGCCAGTAGGCATGGATGCTTTTGAGATCCACTTGTTTGTGAGTGGATCATAAGCTTCGTTTATATTCAAAATTCTAGCTTCGTCTTGTCCGCCTATCGCATATAGAGTGCCATTAACGAACAATGCATTTAACGCACCTCTCGGAGTCGGCATCGATTTACCCTCCGTCCACTGATCCTTTATTGGATCATAAATAAATAATTGATTGGATGGAATCCATTCCCTTGAAATGAATCCCCCTACCACGTATATTTTTCCGTTATAACTCGCTGCAGCTGTATGATGTACTCCTTGCGGCATAGGAGCTATCGATTTCCATGAATTATTGTTGACATTATAAACTTCAACAACGTCCAAGGTATCGCCTGATTTATCGAACCCGCCGATAACGTATATATCATCTCCTATATTGGTAGCAGTAATTTCTGATCTTGCAGTGGGCATACCTGCTCCCTCTGACCATGACTGTGCCATGGCAGGTGATGTTATCAATGGAATCAGCAAAATGATTAGGATTGTTGAAACTAGTATTGGAACTAGTAATTTTCTCACGATCTAATGAGCGTTTTCTGGTTAATAAAATTAGTTAACG
>JBKPGB010000109.1:0-5738 GCA_046729135.1 Thermoproteota archaeon
GTGTAACTCCAACCTTTTTTGTTTTATAATGTTCTGTAGATGAAGACCTATTGTCTAAAATAAATGCATAGGCATCACTTACTGATGGCTTAAAAACATCGCTGATTCTTGTTCCATGTTTATTATAATATATAGTCATATCTTCTATATTGGTATTAGTTTTCCAAGTCTGAACGCTTTTTCTACTAATTATCAAAACTCCGATTTGTTCATTTGAATTCTCCACCTCTATGTCAAAAGATAGCCTGTAATCAAACATAAGTATCAAGTTTACACCAAAATATAATATCTGATAACCGTTAGGATCACCAGGCGGAATATTGAATTCATTGATATTTCTCATAACGTGCGGAAGGACTTTCATTACAGTTTCATAAATATGTAGACACGAGAAGATATAGAAGTTTTTGTGCAGGTAACATAATAGGATGGCGGAGGATTCATATCATTTTTGGCAATTTCAGCCGGGGTCTTGACATATTCTCTCCTAAAGGCAGAGAGATAATAATTTAATAGAGTATTTGTTGATGTGCTTTCCCATTGTATCGGTTAAATTGATAGGTATGACGCCGGAGGTTTGTGAACCATTTTTGACCCTAAAAAGCGGTTCAAAATAGATTAATGACGCTCCAATGCACTTCGGTCCCACTTTCCACAAGTTGCAGCTGCTTCGTAGGTGCTCTGCAAGAAGGATAACAAGACATCATCAGGTGAATTGGCGGTACGTACTACATCATAGGGTAACAGATATTCTCCCATCTCCCTATGGTAGAAAGCTTGAGCGGGTTGCGTGTGGTATTCATTGAATCCTGGAGGTTCTGGATACGTGTAGGAATAGAATACTGGTTTGTCAATAGTCCCGCCGCCGGGCCAGAAACCGCAACTACTCACCTCATGCGAATAGGCTTCAACTGCCACGAAACGAGCAACGTTTGCTGCTCCTGGGTGGCGTGGTGCCGTACGTCCTGAAAACCGAGTAACGGCCAAATCAAAAGCTCCCCAGAAAAAATGAACTGGACTCACTTTCCCGTTAAATCTGCAACGAAATTCAGTAAATACTCTATCGGCCTGTGTCAGAATGCGCCAGAATTTCTGCACATATTCTGGATCATAGGATGCATGTTTCTCATCGTTTTCAAATGGAATCCTATCTGCAACTTCTACAGGAGTGGTCCAAATTTTTACAGGCATCTCAAGAGAGTTTAACGCGTCCATTGTTTGTTGATAAAAGTCGGCTACTGAAAGCGATCGCAGATCAATCGTCTTGGCAGGACCATCACTTGTTTCAATTATGAGTTGATGATCGATAAAATTGAAATCTATTTGGAGAAGTCGACCATTGTGGTGCATCATTGACGTTGTGAGTCCGCGCGGTGATACGTATAGAGTGGTGTTCCACCAATGATTCTCCGTCGGTGTGAGTGCGAGCCGAATTTTTCCCACTATTTGAGTCCACCTATGCAACGTGTCATAGGTTTCTTTCCATTCTGACAGGGGCAGTGCTGGCCATGAATTCACAGTCATTGGTGCCAAGGGCAGAGCCACCGCATAAGCGGAACGCACGTAACACAATAACTATTTTTTTTGAAAGGAGTTTGGTTAGTTATGGCGGTATCAACGATCTTAGCGTCGATAACGCAGCCTGGAAGTTCCAATGCTATAGTTTGGGGAAGGCGAAATTTCATGGTTTTATCACTAATTATATCTCCATTTCATGCTAGATAAACAGAGCTGGGCAATTAGATTAGTAATTGAATTGGCATACCAAAAATTATTGCTCTATTCAGCTTTCATTTGTTACATCAATCTCTTCTGTAATTGCAGAAGGATAGAAGCTAAAACTACCCTTTAATACTCACTCAAGATTATAATCAGTATGAAATCTGCTCAAATTAATAAATATGGAAGCAGTCAAGCTATTGAGATTAGCAATAGCACCCCTGAACCGTCCGTAGCTCCCCGTAAAGTTTTAGTCGCTATAAAAGCAGCTGGCGTAAATCCTGTAGATTGGAAAATTAGTGAAGGACTCATGCAACAATTGGTATCACTTCAATTTCCATCCACATTGGGATTAGATTTCTCTGGGGTTATCAAACAGGTGGGAGAAGGTATCTCTCCTTCGGAATTTAAGCCGGGAGATGAGGTGTATGGACAGGCTGGCATAATAAGTGGCGGATCGGGGGCGTTTGCTGAAATGGCTGTAGCAAATACGGAAAGTATCGCAAATAAACCGAGCAAATTAAGTTTTCCTCAAGCTGCAGGCCTACCTCTGGTAGGTGTAGCTGCATGGCGAGTCATTACTGAAGATATACGATTATCAAAAGACCAGAAGATCCTAATTCATGGCGGCGCAGGAGGTATCGGATCAATCGCTATTCAGCTCGCCAAAAGTTTGGGAGCATGTGTTGCAACGACAGTAAGCGCAATTGACAAGCAGTTTGTGCAAGAACTGGGAGCAGATACTGTAATAGATTACAAGACCCAAACCTTTGAAGATTTGCTTCAAAATTATGATGCGGTCTTCGATACTGTAGGCGGCAACACTTACAAAAGATCTTTTAAAGTTTTGAAGAAAGGAGGCGTAATTGTTTCTATGCTAGAGCAGCCTGATTCTGAGCTAATGAATCAATACGGGGTCAAAGCGATATTTCAATTCACGCAACCTGATAAGGAACATTTAACGAAAGTTGCACAATGGGTCGATCAAAATAATACAAGGATAAATGTAGAGAAGGAGTTTTCATTGGATAAAGCTGGCGATGCACTAGATTACCAAAAGAATGTTCGCCCCAGAGGAAAAGTGGTTTTGGTTATTTAAAATAAAAAAAGTTCAGCCAAAAGTTAACTAAGACTGTGTAGTTGGTCCGAGTGCGGTGGTTTGTGAATCATTTTTGACGTAATTTTTGAGCCCAAACCTTTTAATGGTATCTAATCTTTTAGGAAAAATTTTGATAGATGGTTCGGCTCATCGATACCCGCGACGCCATTGGTTCTAAAAGTGGGTTCTTGATACTAGTGAGGAGGATTACGAAGCTTTAAAGTCCATAGAAGTAAACTTTGCTGACTTAACTGGATTTAAGAGATTTCATATCTATGGAGAAACGATACTTTACATTAGACTTGAGTAGTCTCTCATAAGCCTCGTTTACCTTCTGGATTGGGATGACTTCAACGTCTGCAGTAATGTTGTGTTTGCCGCAAAAGTCGAGCATCTGCTGCGTTTCGGCGATACTACCTATGAGCGAGCCCGAAATGCTGCGACGCTTGAACAAAAGTCCAAAGGCAGAGACGGCGTGAGGCTTATCTACACCGCCGATAAGGGTAATGTTGCCATCACGGCTGAGTAATTGTATATAGGCGTTGACGTCGTGCTCAGCGGAAACAGCGTCGAGGATAAAGTCAAAACTGCCGATGTGTTTGTTCATCTGGTCAGCATCGCGGGAAAGGACAACTTCGTCGGCGCCCAGGGAAAGCGCATCATCCTTCTTGTTAGGTGAGGTGGTAAAGACAACGGTGTGAGCTCCAAGCGCATGAGCAAACTTCACGGCCATGTGGCCCAGTCCGCCAAGGCCGACCACACCAACCTTCTTACCTTTCGTGACTCCCCAGTGACGCATGGGTGAGTATGTTGTGATTCCTGCGCAGAGGAGGGGAGCGGCTCCGGCGAGATTGAGATTGGAAGGGACACTAAAGACAAAGTGCTCTTTGACGACGATGCTCTCAGAGTATCCACCGTAGGTCACACCCCCTAGGTGTGCGTCGGGTGAATTATAGGTGAGAATCATGTTGGGACAGAACTGTTCTAGACCAGCCTGACATTCGTGACAGGAACTGTCGGAGTCAACCAGGCAGCCAACCGCGGCGATGTCACCGGGCCTGAACTTAGTAACTGCAGAACCAACGTGTGTGACACGACCAATTATTTCATGGCCTGGAATGCAGGGATAGACAGTCGGCATAACGCTCCACTCATTCCTAACTTGGTGGAGGTCAGAGTGGCAGATACCACAGAAAAGGATATCGAGCCGAACATCATGTTCTCCGGGTTCCCGCCGAGCGATTATGGTTGGAGCAAGCGGTGATGTTGGACCTCCAGCCGAATAAGCCTTCGCGTTATACTGGCCACGTGATTTAGAGTCAAGCTGAGTTGTTGACATGGCAATCCGGTTTTAAATAATACAATTTAAGTATTTAAGGAATATTGGCGTTATTGTCTTTGCTATTTTATACATTTGTTGCAAAATCCGTTTGGGCCAGTTCTTGCAGAATTTTATTGGTCTAGTCATTCATGCATAATGAGCATTTTTAATTATAGTTTTGTAAATCATAAATCGTAATTCCATGGTTTTGTTATAATCCATTGGTAAAGATGGATATTAATGTATATTATGAAATATGTTTTTATGCCACAACAATATTTAGATGAAAAGAACCAAAAGTCTTCAGCCGTTGGGATTAGTTCCCTTGATGTAGTAGGGTTATACTTGTTGCCTGGCTTTTTATATCGATTTAATTTTCAATTTGTTTTAGAGCTACACTTTTTCACTTTTTACCTTCTATTACTCCCATCAATCCCGAGTGTGAATGAAATGTATTGGCATATTTCCAACCAGCTCTTTTTAACAATTCGGCATATTCCTCTGTTGTTCGCTCTTTTCCAGAAGCTGCACACATCATGTGGATATCAAAAAGCTTTGAGAAATGTGGTGTTTCTGGTCCCGGAACTAAGTGTTCAGCAATCAGGACTGTTCCATCTTTGGGGGACGCATTATAAATATTGGATAGTATTTTAATGCACTCATCGTCAGACCAGTCATGAAGAATCATTTTCATAATATATACGTCAGCTGTTGGAACCTCATTAAACATATCACCTACTATGTAAGTGCATTTATCTTCTACACCCATTTTATTTGCCCATAAGTTTTCTTTGTTCCTGATTGTGGAATCCAACTCTAATACGGAGCCCTTAAGGTTTGGATATTTCACAAGCAAACTGCAAAGCAGGTGTCCTTGTCCTCCACCAACATCACACACACAATTGACATTTGAAAAATCATAGCCATCGAGCGCCTCTGATATCCAAGTTGTTTGAATACTAGAATAGCTACTCATGGCTTCGTTGAAAACTTCTCTATATTTGGGATTGCTGTCGGAAAATTCGAATATCTTTTGACCATACTCACGTAGAAAAGCATTTTGTTTTCCATCCGTAATCATGGCAGGTAAATGCTTCCAAAGAGAATAGTGCTCATGACCTTCTTCCAACAAGGCTATTCCTCGCAATGTTTGTGGATGGTCTTTTCGAAGTAACTCTCCTTGTGCAGTAATTGAAAATTCTTGGTTTACACCTTCCCTTAATAGCCCAAGAGAACTAAGTGCTCTTAGAAGTCGATAAGCTAATGTATTATCAAGATTTAAGTCCTTTGCAATCTCGGAAGCATTTTTGGGGCTCGATGTTACGTAATCGAATACACCTAACTTCACACCCACATAGAGTATCTGGCTCCTCCACCTTCCGAATATTATATCCAATGTATTTTCATAGTTTGACATTTCATTGCAGCTAATATTACTCCTCAATATAGTCTTTTCATAATAGCTACAGTGAATGAGCAGATCATAACAGAACTAAGTTTTCGATAGCTGGAAGGGATGCGTGACGATATCGGTTCTATATTGGGATTCTTTATTCTGAATTTGGTCGTTTGTGAATCAAATTTGATACGATTTTAAGA
>JBKPGB010000110.1:0-49467 GCA_046729135.1 Thermoproteota archaeon
AAAATCTCCATATCCACATCCTATATCCAAATACTTGGGTTCTGGGGAAATTGATTTTGCTGTTGCAACAATACGCAATACATCAACTTTTCGATAACCAAAGTAAGTGCCACAAATATACGGAAATATGAAACGTTCATGTAATGAAAATTTGCTATTTTTTCTGAATTCATTATACTTTGAGTATGCTCCATGAAGTTCATCAATTTGAAATGGCATACATTAATAGATTACAAATTTAACTCAAATTTAACCTATTATTTTTAATTTTTGAACAGGATTTATTATTTATCGATTTTAAATTTATCGATTTTAAATTTAAGCGTCAGATGTTTACTAAGAAATTATCCAAAAGGCTTATAAAGTTCTACTCTGACCTTTGAATATGGGTCGTTCATATGAAGAATGGTGGAGTACTGTTCCCAGTGATCTGAAAGAAAAAGTTCGTAAAGGTGATGAAGGAAACAAACCATTGTTAAACCAGATTAACTATGTTTTACTTCATCTTCATTTAGCCGGAAAACATGATGCAAAACCTAGTCACGATGAATTGAAGGACTGGCTTCACAGCGGTCAGGTTGATGTACTAAGGATGGCACCTAAGAAGTAAATTTCCATCTTATTTCTTTTTTCAGTCATATATTGTTGTTTTATAACACCGTTTTGCATACAGCATAGTGTTTAAATAGTTTCGAACATATGCTCCTTTAGTGATTTAGTAGATTGCCTATTGCAATACTTCCAGATGTTGATGAACAAAGATGTATTGGCTGTGCTCTATGTGTCGAAATTTGTACTGCTCTTGGTCCAGATGTATTGAGGGTAAAACCGGTTGAAGGATGGAAGAGAGGTAAAGCTTTTGTATTCTATCCTGAAAGATGCATTTCAGATGGTGCATGTTTAGGCGTTTGTCCAACTCATGCGATATTCTGGATGAGACCAATGGAGTACACATCAGGAGTACCTGTTCCTCTACACAAGAACGGTGTATTCGACAAGGGTTGGGAAGAAGGCTAAGTAAATTTATCACAATCTCCTTTTTTTAATTTTCTTTATTCACATTAATTGATTAATTGAATTACAATATTCCAAATCCAAATTTGTAATTAAACTTCTTCATTAGTAAGTTTTTAATAAAATCTTTAATTGAACGCTCTGAAAACAACGAAGTGAATTAAAGTCAAACTTGCTTGCTTCAAAGCAAGATAAAAAATAGCCTATACTAAATACTTGTTGTAATCTAATATTTTGGAAGTTTTTTCATAGTTTAGTATTCGATCATCAAAGCGCAGAGTAAAACCAATCTCATCCATCCCTTCCAAGAGCATTTTTTTCCTAGTGGATTCTATATCAAAATTTATTTTTTTTTCAGAAAGAGAAACTGTCTGTTTCTGTAAACTAACCTCCACAGTTGCATCTTTTTCATCGACTAAATGAAAGAGATATTCTATTTCATTTTTACTTAAGAAGATGGGCAATAATCCCTTTTTAAAACAATTATTATAGAATATATCTGCAAACGAGGAAGCAATTATGACTCTAATACCATAATCAAATAATGCCCACACTGCGTGCTCTCTAGAACTACCACATCCAAAATTATCTCTTGTCAATAATACTTGTCTTTCTTTATATTTTGGGTCATTGAGGACAAATTGCTTCTTGGGATTCCCACTATGATCAAAACGCCAATCGTAGAAAAGAAAATCTCCATATCCACTTTTTTGGATTAGTTTAAGAAATTGTTTGGGTATTATTTGATCCGTATCTACGTTGATCATATCTAGAGGGATTAATTTGCTTTTGATCTCTTTAAAAGAATCCATTTCCTATGACCAGATTACAACCAATCTCTTACATCTACAAAATGTCCTTCTATAGCACATGCAGCAGCCATTACTGGACTTACTAGATGAGTTCTTCCACCAGTACCTTGCCTACCTTCAAAGTTTCTGTTTGAAGTACTCGCACAGCGTTCGCCTGGTGACAATATATCTGAATTCATTCCAAGGCACATACTACAACCTGACTCTCTCCATTCAAATCCTGAATCCTTGAAAATCTTATCCAATCCAAGCCTCTCAGCCTCCAATTTAACTTTTTGAGACCCAGGAACAATCATAGCTCTGACTTTTGGTGATACCTTTCTCCCTTTAATAACAACCGAAGCTTCAATCAGATCTTCTAGCCGTGAATTTGTGCAAGAACCTATGAAGACTCTATCAACATGAACGTCAGTCATTTGTGTGCCTGGCTCTAAATTCATGTATTCCAGAGCTCTGATAGCTAATTTCCTTTTATTTTCATCACCTTCTGCAAATTCCTCAGATGAAGGGATAGAGCCAGTTATGTCAACAACCATGGATGGATTTGTTCCCCATGTTACTTGAGGTGCAAGCTCATCAACATTAATGGTTTCAACCCTATCAAATTTTACGTTTGAATCACTTCTCAAATTCCTTTTCCAATATTCTATCATTTTATCCAGTTCTGATTCTTTAGGAGCATACCTTCTTCCTCTCAAATAATTGAAAGTAATTTCGTCAGGAGCAATTAATCCTGCTCTTGCTCCGCCCTCAATAGACATATTGCAAATAGTCATTCGCTGCTCCATTGATAGTGCAGAAATTGCCTGTCCTCTGTATTCGATAACAGTCCCAGAACCTCCGTCGGTACCTATTTCGCGAATAATCTTGAGTATTATGTCCTTAGGAGTGATAGTATGAGATTTTCTTATATTACCTTTAACATTGATTAAGAATGATTTTGGCTTGTACATCCATATACACTGTGTAGCGAGAACATGTTCAACCTCGCTAGTTCCTATTCCAAAAGCAAGAGCGCCAAATGCACCATGTGTTGATGTATGACTGTCACCACAAACTATAGTCGTACCAGGCAATGTGAAACCAAGTTCTGGTCCAATTACATGAACTATGCCCTGATCAGGGCTAGTCATATCATAGAGTGTTATCCCAAATTCCTTGCAATTTCTGCCTAGTGTTTCAAGTTGCATTTTGGATACCTCATCAACAACAGGAAGTGATCTGTTTCCAGTTGAAACGTTATGGTCTGTTGTTGCAATTGTTAAACCAGGGCGTCTAACTTTTCTACCGCTCTGCTTTAGACCAGCAAAAGCTTGTGGAGATGTAACTTCATGTATTAAGTGCCTATCAATGTATACTAATGACGGGCCAGTGGTATCGCCAGCGTGTTCATCCTGACTATTATCTATGACTACATGACTATCCCAAATCTTGTCAAAGAGGGTTTTTTGCATTATTATGATATCGTTAGTTAAATCGGAATATAATCATATTACTATCAACTATATTTTGATAAAACAGTAGCATGAGGAGTGACAATGCTTAAATCTAGTATTGATAGAAATTAACTCCAATGTTTCAGCATGACAATAAGAACTATGAAGAATACGTTATGAATCATATAAAGAAAGGAACGACTACCTGTGCTTTGACATGCAAAGACGGTGTTGTTCTAGCTGCAGATACAAGAGCTAGTGCTGGATTCTTTATTGTAGATAGAAATGTTATGAAAATCCAAAAGGTAGATGAACATTTAGGTATGACAATTGCTGGAGGTGTAGCCGATGCTCAAAACTTGGTTGATCTTTTGCGTTATAATGCAAATTTGTATAGATTATCAAACAGAGAAAGATTAATTCCTGTGAAATCTGCCGCAAGACTTTGTTCTAACGTTCTCTTCAATCAAAGATACTATCCTTATTACGTACAGATCATCATGGCAGGATTTGATAAAATTGGCGAGGGTTCACAAATATACAACATTGATTTGTTCGGGTCTATGACCAGTGAAGAATTTATTTCAACTGGTAGTGGTTCTCCGGTTGCATATGGATACTTGGAGTCAGAATATAAAAAAGATCTCAGCGTTAATGAAGCTTACAAGATAGCTATACAAGCAATTGCAGCAGCTATAAGAAGGAATTCTGGAACTGGTGATAACATAAATGCTGTCATTATAGACAAAGATGGATATCGCGAGTTATCCAAGGAAGTAAAGGACGCTGTCCAAGTAGTTCATTGAATCATTTATTATTATCATGACTTTTTTTGTTCAGATTATCCCGACCTATTTTTATTCCTGAATAGATGCCTAAATTACTTTATTAATCGGAGCTGATCGGTTCGAATCAGTTTAGTAATTGATAATAAATTGATTAATACCCAAGATAGAAAATATCAAAAAATCAAAGAAGAGGTTAAGAGGTTTATTCAAAAAAATAAGAAAATAGATCATTCAACAATTCTTAATGAAATGAATGTAGACTATGATACTCTTATGCAAATATTGAGAGAATTAAAGAATAAGGGACATTTGAATTAACTACTTGAGATGTTCTAGTAAAGTCTTTTGATTTTCTGCATCGTCCTTATCATATGCATTATCTAATATTTTTCGTATTCTTTGGGCACGTGCAGTACCAAATCCAGGGATTTTAGCCAATTCAGCCGCTGATGCATTTAATGCTCTCTTAGGCGTGTTAAATTCCTTCAACATTTTCACAGCAAACATACCACCAACTCCAGGCAATGAAGAAAGAACGGATAATTGCTGTATCTGCTCAGAGGTCTGTTTTCTTATTTTTCGTAAAAGGGGCCCATACGAATATTTTCTAGATAATTTATTTGCAATTGCAATGAGAAAACTGGTCGTATGTTCTATATTTGGTGTATGAACTAAAGGTATCTTGAAATCTAAAACTACCGTGATTAGTGAATCATAAACTAGTTGAATTTTTTGATCATAGCTACGGAAGGATTTATCAGGTTCAGATTTCAAATCCTCAATGATGTTCCCTTCAACAATTAATAACGGTGACGAAAAATGTTTCACGAGCTGTGAACATTGAATAAATAATCTTCCGTCATAAAAGGAGCTTAATAAGTCGGATATAGTTTTTCTTTCAATTGCTACATTATTAAAAACAATATAGTCACCGACCTTCAAAGTAACAAAGTCTACAAAGATGCCTGACTCCTTGAGCAATTCTGGGATGCCACTATTTTTTTCTCTTTTATCGACTACTATTCTCAAATAAAATCTAACTACTGAATAGCATGCGAAAGTTTTAAAAATATTGATGCATTATGAATGAGCCCCTGGTGGGACTCGAACCCACGGCCTAAGGTTTACGAAACCTTCGCTCTACCAACTGAGCTACAGAGGCCTATTTCATGGATACATTTGCAATCACATAACCAATTTAACTATTTTCTAATTTGACGAAATATTTACTACATACAGCTATCGAGTGTATCTGCATCTGATTATAAAACAAGATTAAATAGTTGAAAATTTAAGCTTTTTAAAGTGAAAATTTCAATCTCTGGTATTAGAGGTATCTTTGGTCAAGATCTAGACTTACATGCGATAATAAATTTTTCCAGTTTGTTTGCTTCCTTTATTATTAATAGTTCCAGTAAATCTGAAAAGAATTGTTTAGTTGCAAGAGATACCAGACCTTCTAGTAGCGTAATTCTTCAGACAGTATCAGCAGCCGTTATGGAACAAGGAATCGATGTCTTTGATTTGGGTGTCGCTCCCACACCATTTGTATTTCATGAATCGATAAAGTATGGTAATGCTATAATAGTAACAGCCTCTCATAATCCTTTGGAATGGAACGGTTTAAAATTTGTAATTAATGGAAGAGGGATATTCGAAGAGGAACTTGATTCAATTCAAGAAGAAAACATACTATCTAGTTCAAGATATGGAAAATCATATAACGTAAATTCAAATTATATATTTGATATTTTTGAATTAATGGGTAAGGATAGTTACCTACGAGATGATCGCAAAAAAACAAATACAATTGGATTAGATCCTGGAGGAGGAGCTATATCTTCCTTTATTCCAAATTTATATAATACTTTAAATCAAAAATACTACTCGATAAATGATGTTGCAGGTATCTCATCAAGATCTCCTGATCCTACGACAGATGATCTTTTTGAGCTAAGGAAACTTGTTTTATCCGAAAAGCTGCATTTAGGTTTTGCATTTGACATGGATGCAGACAGGCTGGTGGTAGTAGATAACAATGGTAACAAACTCCCACCGGATCTTACCCTCTTATTATGTATTACAAGGACGTTAAATCAGGGAGCAAAAAAATTTGTTGTCAGCGTAGATACTAGTAATGCTATTGAGCGCATGATTGCAAACTATGGTGGAACCCTGAACTATTCAAAAGTTGGAGAAGCCAATGTAGTAAAAGAAATGCTCAAGTTAAACGGGGACGCAGGAGGTGAGGGAAGCAGTGCAGGTTTTATTATGCCAAAGTTTAATTTGTGTAGAGATGGCATATTAGCCAGCGCAATTATATCCTCATTAAATGATGATCTATACAGTGATTGTATAGAGATGGCTTCAAAATACTCAACAATCAGATCAAAAATCCCTATAAAATCAAATTTTCAGAAACCAATAATTGATAAAATTGAAGATAAATTTAAGGGAAAATTCTTCCAGATAATAAAAATGGATGGTATCAAAATATTGATTGATGATAATTCTTGGATCCTTATTAGATCTTCTAATACAGAGGACGCCATTAGAATTTCAGTAGAATCAACTCCAAATAATGTACTATCTCTTTTTAAAGACACTAAAAAAAAGGTTCTATCTGTATATGAAGAGATTAAATGAACGAGAAATTATAGATCTCTTCATTTCTTATTTCAACGATCCCTTACTAAATAAGGTAAAGGGTGATGATGTGGTAATTGTTCCACTTAATTATAACATGGCAAAGCGAGGAAATAAAAGAATTGGTTTAAACATTGTATTAAAGAGTGATATGTTAATTGAAAGCACAGACGTACCTAAGGTTATGAAACCTTGGCAAATAGCAAGAAAGAGCATATTAGCATGCGTAAGTGACTTTGCTGCCAAGGGTATAAAACCATATGCATGTCTCATTTCTATTGGAATACCAAGAAGATATTCAAGAAAGGACATAATTGCACTTGCTAGAGGATTTTCACTTGCATCAAAGGAGTATAAAGTACGAATTTTGGGGGGAGATACCAATGAATCTAAAGAATTGACAATTGACTGTAATATGATGGGTGTTTCAACTTTATCAGATAACAAAATTCCAAGAAGAAATGGTGCAAAGGCTGGAGATATATTAGTAACATCTGGAAAATTTGGATATACTTCTTCAGGATTAAAAATTATTCTGTCCAATTTGAATGCTGAGAAAAAATTCAAATCAAAATCTTTATCATCAATAACATTTCCAAAACCCCAAATAGAATTTGGATTCCATCTTGCAAAGTATTTTTCATCCTCCATAGATTCTAGCGACGGACTATCTTCTTCATTGTACGAGCTTGCCCAAAAAAGTAATGAAGTTGATATGCTAGTTAATAAAATTCCGACGCCAAAGGAATTATGTCATTTTGCTAATTTGAATGCCATTAGTATCGAGAATTTGCTTTTTTTCGGTGGAGAAGAATACGAGACAATTGCAACAGTTCACAAATCAAATTTTAAGAAAATGATTAGAGATGCCAAGAAACACAAAATCAGAGTATTTCAAATTGGCGAGGTATTAAATGGCAGTGGAAAAGTTATCTACGAAAAAGGAGGCATTCAAAAGCTCGTCAAAAATGAAGGATTTGTGCATTTTGCAAGATAATTTTTGTCTTCAGTAAGATTCATTCGTGTAATTTTATAGAGTGAGATTATACTCTTCTTCCTCTTCTGCCACCAGGTTTTCTGGTAGTATCATGGGGTATTGGAGTTACATCATCAATTCTGCCGATTCTAAAACCAGCTCTAGCAAGCGCCCTTATTGCAGCTTGAGCACCAGGTCCAGGAATACGAGGTCCCACACCTCCAACGGCTCTTACTCTGATATGTAGGGCATTGATACCTTTGGTTTTTGCAATATCCGCTGCTGCAACAGCAGATTTCATTGCGGCATAGGGAGATGATTCATACCTGTCAGCTGTTACATGTCTTCCACCAGAACTAAAGGCGATTGTTTCAGCGCCGCTAATATCTGTAATATGAACTAGAGTATTATTATAACTGCTAAATATATGGGCTACACCCCATTTGTACTGAATGACTTCTCCAACTTCTGACATTGAGTATGTAAAATTAAATTTTTTAAAGGGTGTTAAAAACCTATCCTGCTTACATTGTAATGAATTATCTTGCTTACAGCCGATATTAAATTCTAGAAAACAGAACCGAATATCAAATAATCTAAATTATTCACCGTTTAACACAACTTTAATGAAGCGGATATTCCTGTAAATTATTTATGAAATGGTTAAAGCATGACAAAACTGAGGAACCTAAGCTCCTATCTTGCAAATATTGTGATATGAAATTTGAGGAGAAAGAACGATTAAAGAGACATATCAGAAAAGCCCACAGCGAAAAAGGTGGCGACATGCCAAAGTTTAATCTTTTTGGTACATGAAATTCATGTTGATAGCATAAACATGTTTCCGCTTTATGATGACAATCAGAGAATACACGGCAGACCGTACGTAAATTATTTGCTGATTGCCACAAATGTAATAATCTTTGTAGTAGAAGTGATTGTCACAGGATATTTTCACAATACAGCGGCAACAAATGCAATGTTGGAAAATTATGGCGCTATCCCATACAAAGTACTTGAAGGAGATATACCTTCAGTAATCACTTCAATGTTTCTTCATGGCGGGGTAGCTCATCTTATCGGCAACATGCTATTTCTCTTTATATTTGGTGATAATATTGAAGACAGGTTTGGCCGTATAAAGTATCTACTCCTATACATTGGATGGGGGATTGCTGCAGCACTGGCGCATAGTATAGTTGCAGTATCTGTAGGCGGTGGAGAAATTCCTGCAATTGGCGCATCAGGAGCAATTTCGGGCGTGTTGGGAGCATATTTGGTACTGTTTCCCAGGGCTAAAATATTTACTATAATTGCTGCATTTTTTATCACAACAGTAAGAATACCTGCCATAGCGTTCCTCCCATTCTGGTTTATAATGCAAGTTATATTGGGCTTCATAGACCAAACCGGTGGAGTCGCCTATATGGCACATATTGGTGGTTTTCTTGCAGGAGTGTTAACCGGATATCTATTTAAAAATGTAATAAATAGATATGGAATGGTAACACCCCAAGTACGATATCCCAGAACGGATCGTCAAAATGTAACTAATATGCAGGACATGACTATTCATACACAACCAGAAGTCATAAAGGGATCTAATTTTTATGAAATTATTGCCGAAATGCCCGGACTAGTAGATCAATCAGAGATACAAGCTAATTATGATCCGAACACACAGAGCGTAAGGATATTTACTAGTGGTTCAAGAAAATATGATATAAACGTTAGAATATCTGATATCCAAGATGAAAATATAAAAATTGATCAAATAAAATATCTTAATGGGATAGTAAGGATTCGTATATCAAATCAATTGTCATAGTCATTTTTTGCTTGGTTTCGCACAAACTCATACTCAAATAAACTTCAAAAAATCTGCGATAAATCATTTTGTAACTTGATCTATAACTGATGAATCATGCAAACTCTTGCTTAATTCCCTGTATTTCTTATTAATAAATTCCAAAGATTCTACCAGCTTCTTTGTTTTGCCATATTTGAATCGTATTAACTCCTTGTGTTTCCAAAAATGTTTGGCATCTGCGACATAAATAGTTGTAAAATAATCAGGACCGATTAGATTATCTGGTAATTTAATATTATGAGGAAAAAGATATTCAACACCAAACCACTCATCTCCATCAGGGTAATCATTACCTGTTATAATATCAAAGTATAGGTGCAGTTTATCTTCTACAGTGAACCCTTCATCTTTTATGAGGGGGTGTCTTACATTAGATTTATGATAATCTATCTTCAGCAATTCTACCTCAAAATATGTTTTTATTATCGCACGCCTAAAAATTTCATTGGATTCCCTCAGATTCAAAGGTAATATAATTACAAACGATAACTATTTTATAATCCTTTTAGCATAAGATTGAAAAATTTGTGACGTATTCTTGAAATCTATTGAATATCTGGAAACGTCTACATAATTAATATAATAGCAGAAAATTTAAATCATCACTTAGGCGGGGGTCGCCTAGCCTGGTAGGGCGTGGGATTGCTAATCCCATGTTCGCAAGAACTCGTGGGTTCGAATCCCACTCCCCGCGCTTATCTTGGGGTTTTATACAAAATAATAAAAGGAAAAACACCACAATCACAGATAGCAAAAAGTAATTTGTATGACTACACTCAAAAGTAGCTTATTGTCGTCAGAGATGAAAGCGAACGCTAAAGCTTGTCTTAGTAGTAGTAATTCTATGACAGTGAAAAAGACTGTGTTCCGCAGTTTACCTTGTGTTTCCACAAGCACCTTTAAACATCAAAAAGTATAGGGCTACCAGAAATTGTATGCGCTTTCTTTTCATTTAAGCAGGCGCGTCTACGTCTTGTTTTCATTTAAGCAGGCGCATCTACGTCTTGTTTGCGTCTAAGCAGGCGCGTCTAAGCAGGCGCGCCTAGGTCTTGTTTGCGTCTAAGCAGGCGCGCATACGTCTTCATTTTGACATATGTTATGTATTTAGGATATGTCTAACCCGTAATAAGGGGATTCTGTGATTTTGAGCTAAATATACGAGTGTCAAATGCTGGATTTTTGTAACAAAAAGCTGAAAACGCTTGAAAACTTTAGTCCAGAAAGCCCCAGATGGAAAAAAGATAAATCGCAAGGTTGAGCAACTAATGTGAGAAAGGAAATTGCAACGAAGATTGTACAAATTCAAGAAAAAACATGTTCGAAAAGATGGCACGGTGACAATTGGTCCTAATCGCCAGTGGAAATGGGTAAAGGGCGAAACGAAACAGAGGAAATACAGACCACGTGGACAGTCAACTATGTGGTCTAAGAGGTTCGGTTATCTTGATACATATACGTACAATGAACGAAAGCTGTTAAAATGTCCGTCCGGTTATACATTTGGACAGGGGATGCATGCCCTACACAGACTTTGGTTTGCTTATAAAAGTAGTAAATCAGAGGAAAATATCGCCAAGACGAAACACTATGCAAGAGCGATACAGGAGGTCCAGGAAGACATGGGACTGAAGACCACATCTTTTCCACATCTGGGTATTTTTGGTGATGTGCTTGTATTTCGTGATCATAAGACGGGCCAATATGGAGAAGAGATTGACCATTCTGAACTAAAAGAGAGACAAGAATTCGAGGAAGAAAGGAAAAAGTTTGAAGAAATTGCGCCTTTAATTCAAGCCGACATAGAAAAAGGGGAGGAATTACTGATAATAACTGATGAGATTCCTCAACTGGAAGAGCAGAAGGAGGAATTACTGATAATAACTGATGAGATTCCTCGACCACCAAAATATAGAATTAAACACGAAAACAGGATGCATTTTAGTAAGAAGAGAGACCAAGAGGGGATATGTGAAGAATGTGGTGAAACGGTACTCGCAAATAAGAATCATATCTGCAAGCACAAAGAACAAGGAAACGTTTTGACTATGTCAGATGAAATTCCTTTTCGGGAAAGCTCATGAAAAGCGGCTCATGCGAACAAACCTAGCTAAATGACTTGATCTGGATCTGATGAAAAGTAGGGCTCTTAATCCGGAGGACCGCTTAATTCTTCTTGTCCTTTCAGCATCCTGTCGTATGACATATCCGTGTAATATCTTTCATAAAATGACACATGGCTTGATTCCAGATTCATTAGATATTCGTGAACTCTTTGTGCTGCCTCGCGTCCCTTTTCCATAGCTTTCACTACTAGTGTTTCCCCACTGGTAACATCACCAGCCGCAAAGACCCCCTTCATAGAGGTTTTGAAGTCATCACCAATTGCTATTGCATTACGCCTACCAGTATTGATTCCAGCTTTCTTTTGCAGAAAGGAATTTGGGCCTCTTCCAATAGCTACCAGTAAAGTAGAACATTTCATTTTAAATTCTTTGTTAGGTATAACTACTGGGCGTTTATTTCCTGAATCATCAGGCGCACCCGTTTGGACGTTATTAATTATTGCGTGGATAACATGTCCTTTTCGGTCACCCTGAAAGGACTTGGCTTGAACCAGAAACTCGAATTTTACTCCTTCTTCTTCTGCCTCCTGAAGCATTATAGGGTCAACATGCAATTCGGTCTTCGGATGTAGGGATAAAACAGTAACATTACTTTTACCATTAGTGAGCCTTAAGGCAGTTCTGGCGCAGTCAAGAGACGTGTCCCCGCCACCAATCACTAGTATATCTTCGCCTAAATCGTACTTTGGTTTTCTCAAATAATTTTCCAGCCCTCCTGAGAAAACCGTTTCAAGAAATTCGTAACCGCTAATTATTCCCTTAAGATTACTCCCTGGAACGTCGATATTCACAGTATCTCTAGACCCAGTGGTAATTAGAATTGCATCGTTTTCCTCAAGTAGCTGTGATAATGAAATATCCTTTCCTATGGTAATGTTCGTTCTAATATCTACTCCCATTAATTTAACCTTCTTAATTTCATCTATCAGTACTTCTTTAGGTAAATGATAATCGGGAACTCCGTACCATGCGGTTCCTCCCGCCACATTGGATGATTCGAATATTGTTACCTTATGTCCATATCTCCTGAGAAGAGCCGATGCTGCAAGTCCAGCCGGTCCAGCGCCTATTACTACAACCTCTTTTCCCGTGTCTTGAGCAATCGAGGGAGATGGTTGTCGATGCTCCATCTCCCAATCCGCTATATATCTTTGAATTAGACCTATTGCGATTGGTTGTCCTGACCACTTTAGCACACATGCGTCTTCACATAATCCTTGTAGCTGAGGACAACACCTTGCAGTCACTCCGAGTAATGGATTTGTCTCCCGGATTCTCTCATATGATGTTTTGAAGTCGCCCCTCGCAGCAGCCTCGTTCATGCCGCGAACATCGAGAAGAACAGGGCATGCGTCTATGCATACCGGAGTTCCACATAACAAGCATCGTTCAGCTTCTTTCATTACCTCTTGCTCAGAGTAAGGTTGTTGAACTTCTGAAAAATTGGTCTTTCTTTTTTCCGGGTCGGCTTTACGAAAAGGAAATTCTCCAACACGGTTGGGCTCAACCATCTATAATGAATGTAAGCTGCTTGACTTATAATGCTTACACCAAACTTAGACTCATGTCACATTTTATCGAACGGGAGTTCATTCAACCTGAAGCATACAGCAAATAGGAAATTGTAGCGATGAATAATCCAATATCAGCTAGTTCGTTATCTAGGCGTACCCGGTGTCCTCCCTCATGTTGTCCGAATCCAGATGCTTCACCTACGGATGTACCTCGAAATCTCTTTATTTTGTGCCGTAATGTGTAGTGACCATGGTCAACATCTGAGAGATTCGGATATGGAAAATTATCTAACCTAGAAATGTACCTGGTAGAGCTGTTTACATAATCTATCCAAGACTTTCCCTCAGGATGACTTGCCAGCATGTAAAACTTTCCTTTATGTTTGAATAACTGTTCTCTAACAACAAAAACCTCTTCGCCTGGATGGATTTCACCCGTTTCATGACGAGAAGAATTCTTTATGGCTTTTCGCACTGCGTAAGAAAATGGTCGACGCTGACCGTCTACGATATTACTAAGCACCCACTCTTGCTTGTCTTCGTATCGTATGAGCTTAAAACTAAAGCCTTCATGTTTTTTTATTTTAGCTATTTCTTGTTTCCCTGAATATATAATTGCCTCCGAATCTTTCGGCCTTTTCTTAATTACAAACTCATAAGACATTTGTTGCTTAGTTTAGAATTTCTTTTATTGTAACATATTTGTTTCTCAATTGAATGCAACAAGACAATAGTGTCTAATGAATAACTTTTTCAAACAAACTTCAAACCTTTAACAAGTTTATTGTACGTAAATACACATATGACAAAAATTGGAACAAGTATCGATAAAGTATTCAAACTACTAGATGTACTCGATAAACATATGAAGGAAAAAGATTGCCCGCACACTCCTAGTGAACTTCTTAAAGAATGTGAAAGTTAACGACTTGTTAAATTGTTTTGTTTCAATAACAAATTCACATCGGGTTTCATACATTTAAATGAACCCTCAAAATAGTAACAAGCAAAACGAACGGTTTAAGAATAGAAGTTTTGTTACCATAGGTAAGTGCACCTAATCCTATGGCCTATAAAGGCAGACCTTGATTATAATATCCTTGATAAATTAGGGAGTGATATTTCAAAAGAATTTGAAGATATCAGTTTAACTTTAGATGTACACATTGATTTAAAGACAGCCACCAACTTTCAATCTTCAGTTATTAAACGTAGAAATCAATGGAATTCATTCAAGATACTAGAATGGCTTAACAATTTCAGGCCCGGTAAGGCAACAAGGATACTTGGTATACTTGATTTAGACGCGTATTCGGACGGGTTTGATTTTGTATTTGGAGAAGCATTTTATAGAGGAAGAGTAGCCGCAGTGTATCTCTCTAGGCTAAGGCAGGAATTCTATGGCTTAAAGCCAAACACGTCGTTATTTTATCAAAGGTTGGTTAAAGAAGCTATACATGAGTTAGGACATGTTTTTGGTCTTGACCATTGTAAGAAATCACAATGTGTCATGTATTTTAGTACGTCCTTGATTGATGTTGATGCTAAAGGAAGAAGCTTTTGCTATTCTTGTAGGAAGAAATATTTGAATAGCAGAGGGCCTAACTGCGCCCCAGAAAAGCAGGTTTAGATTGTTGTAATTAATTTATTAATTTCAAAAACTGTAGCTTTATTAGAAGTTTGAATCTATATTATCTTTGTTCTTCGAATGAGATACTATGTCAAATGCAAGTTAAACTCACAAGCAAGAGAAAAGCTTGCCAATTCTATGAGGTCAGGCAATTTAGCTAAAGGACAAGTATTCTATGAAGGAATGCACGCTGCTTTGAGGGGAGCAACTGTAGATGATATGGACATAGTTCATTTTGTAGAGGTTTGTTATTGTCTTGAGGGAGGTTTGTATCCAATGGCAATGGAATCACCAACACTAAGGGAGTATTTTGATTCAATTGTGGAAGTAAAGGATGCGCGGTTTAGAGATAAATGCACTATGGAATGTGAAGCCTGCGACTGCACTCGTGCAATCAAACTTCCAGGAAAGCCGTTGATTGAAAAGCTAAATCTAGTGAAGGATGTTTTACAAGAAAGAAAAATTGATAGTACCAGATTCCTCGACATTGGAAGAATAGTAGTCAATAGGAGAAAGCAAAGGCAAGGAATAGATGCTCTGAAGAATATAGTCTATGAATGCACATTCTCAAAAATTAAACCAATAATAGCAGGAGCTGCAATCTCAGGGCTTTTTGCAATATTTTATGATGGCGAATTTTTCAGAATTAAGAATATTCCTGATACCAATGAGGCTCGTCAAATTTTTGACAAACTTGGACTTAGCATTAGTGATTCGGTTCAAAGTGTGAAGCAACATACCAAGCAATCCCTGGCTGGAAGCGACACCTACTCTAATATTGTTTGATACCTATTTTTAATTTGAAAATAAGCCTTTCAGTTACAATGCTTATCCAAAAATTATATTATCCTTTTGTAATGTATCTTTACCACAGAAGGGACAAAATTTTGCATTTTTTACGGTAGAAAACCCTATTAACTGAAATTTTAATTTACAACGATTGCAACAGAACGTTCCAACCCTCATAAGTTTTCATAGATTAGCTAAAAATTTATAGTTTAAGCTTTAGTATGAGAGAAATAACTTTATTTTACATACGACGCTAATTGATAAACTTGAAATTCATCCCTTACTCTTTGACACAAATCACTTATGGTAACCGGTTTCTCCATAAAAGAATCTATAATATCTTCTTTCATATATTTCTGAAAAACCACATCATTATCAACTTCATGAGCACTTAGAAGTATAGTTCTAACCGTAGGATTAAGTTTTTTTACCTTTTTTAGTAACTCCAAACCATTGATATTTGGCATTCTGAGGTCACTTATGACAAGAGCGTAATTGTCCTTATTATCGGTGAAATGTTCTAAAGCTATCACAGGGTCGTTGAATGAAACAACTGTAATATCATCAATATTTCCACACAAAGCATCATGAAAAAGCTCAGTAATTTCTATCTCGTCATCTACGATACTAACAATTCTATTGTTAGTAGGCGTCTAACACCACACCTCAACTATTACCAAGGACCCCAATTCCCTGAATCGTATATTTATTTGCGTCACGGTATGCTATAAAGTCTATGTTGATGAGATTCTAATATCTAAATGTGATAATATCTGAGTTGCGGATTTTAATTTGGTGAAATACACTCATATCAACCCGTAAATGACAAAACAAAATTAATTTTTTAAAACCTGGAAAGTGTTTGTCATTAGCTTCATTCTAGTTTGGTGCATTCTAATTGACGATTCAAAAGCTGGAATTTCTAAAAATGTCCCATTTAAAGTCAATAATAATCATGTGAACGAAAAGCTATTAGCAAGGATTATTAAAAATAAATAACTTAAGAGAATAAAAATGAGCGAAATTCGTATAAAATTAAGTCCAAAGGATGTAGAAAACATCAACAAATTGATGGAAAAATATGGATTTAAAACAAAAGAAGACCTGTTCAAATTTCTTGTAACTATATTCGCACAGCATTATGTGGAGTTTTTATGGGGTGTCAATGAAACTGAAAAAAATGCGAAAGATGAATTTTATAAAAGATGACTGAATTGAAAAAATCGAAAGTTGATCCAGCTTATTATTTCAGCTAACCAATGAATTCAAATATATCGTAATTCCAAACTACGTTTTTGAGTTATCCATATTAAAAAAAACTCAATCCAAAAATCTAGATATATAAGATATATTAAGAGTTTTACAATGAGAATTTCATCAAAAATCGCAAAGGCAATTAATGATCAAATTGCTTATGAAGCATCAGCCACCCATGCATATGTGGCTATAGGCTCATGGTGTGAAAGAACTGGATATGATGGAAGTGCAGCATTCTTTTTTGAGCAAGCTAATGAGGAGAATACACATATGTTAAAGTTCGTCCATTTTCTTAATAATGGTGGAGCAGAAGCCATAATTCCAGCAACAGAAAAGCCACAAGGCAAATTCGATTCACTAGAATCTACATTCCAGGCTGGTCTAAAAAGTGAACAGACAGTTACAAAACGCATTAATAATTTAGTAGAGGTTGCTGAAAGAGAGAAAGATCGTGCTACATACTCATTCTTACAATGGTTTGTAAGCGAACAAATAGAAGAAGAAACATTATTTGAAACCATTCTTCAAAAGTTCGAGGTAGTTGGAAGAGACAAACTAGCCGTATATCAAATTGACCAATCATTGGCCTCAATTAGATCTGAGATTATGACTAAAGGAGTTAATCAGCAACAACCATGAGATCACGATTATAGCCAATCCATTCGAATCCCATTATCCGCACTTTACTCGAAATTTGATAAACTGTGAAAATAATTTTAAATAATCAATTTCTGCTCTTTCTTCTTGTCTATTCAAACAAGCTTTTGAAGTAAATATAATACAAAACAAAATAAAACAAAAAAACAGTATCAAAATGATAAACAAACTCATGAAAAAGCTAGTTACATAAGAAAAAGAAAGAAAGAAAAGGATTACTTTTCTTCCAATTCTTTGATCCTCTCCTTTATTCCTTTGACCTCCTTCTCAAGACCATCACTGTATTCCTTCAGCAACGAAATCCTTTCCTCCTTGGTGAGGAAGTTTCTTACTCGGTCAACTCCTATTCCACAGCATCCGTACCCCATTTAATCACCTCCATGTTCCATTATCGGTCATACGATATATAGCAAAAGGATGTATTTATATATATCGGACATCCAATATGATGTGTATGCGAGAACTCGGTGGTGAATGTTGCGATATGAGAGGACTGTTGGGATTTTTAATTCTCTTTTTACTCTCAAAAAAACCAATGCATGGACAAGAAATAGCTAGTGAACTCGCAAAAAGAAGAGGAGAAAAACCAAGTCCCGGAACAATTTACCCAGCTCTTAAGAGTCTAAAAGATTTGGGTTTTCTGAGTGAAGAGAAAGAAGGCAAAACTATAACTTACGGGCTTTCACCCAAAGGTGAAAAGGCCCTCGAAATAGCCAAGAAAAGGTTTACGAAAACATTTTTGGGGATTATTTCATAAGTAGCATTTCAGGTCTGGTATCTATAGGTTATTGCTTTAGACCTAGTGGGAACATAGCTTATACTGTTGGGTTGTAAGGTGTAATATTCTTTTCATAAAATATTTGGAAAACAAACCATAAAGTATTATAAATTGTAGTATTATGCAAGCATTGATCACTATTAAGAAAGACCTGGATTCTGTAACTTCGATTCTGTACGACACTCTAAAAATAACACCATTTAAAAGAGACTATGATACTTCATTTGGAAAAATAGCTAATATTCTAAAGCGTTATGATTTAAGCGAAAACCCAAGAAACCTGCGTTTTAGATTTACTTTGTGTATGCAAGAATTTTTTGATTCTATTCCACAAGATCAATGGAATCTAAATGATCCCACGTTCATAAAACAATCCGAAGAATTTGCAATTAGAAAGTTTAAGGAATGGATATTAGAACAAGTAACATAACCGCTTTTTTAAATATACTACTACATAATATTATAAGTTCACTGACATGATATAAAGTGCTTCATGAACGAAGCTGTCGCTCATCAAAATCTAATGATTTGAGTTCCACAATCAGTCCTTGGTCCCATTTATATTTCACTTTCATTAACTCTGAAACTTCTGCAGCTAATCGAGTTTCCTTCATTGGGTTGACTATCCGTGCGACACCGATAAATTTCAAACCGTCAACGCTGAATGAAATATTCGGATTATGGCTAATGTTTCGAACCCAATGTGCTCTTGCCTTGAGTTCTGACATTACGTAATATTTTCTGTTACGCTTTACATACCATATTTCTATTCTATGCTCTTTGCCCGTTTTCCAGCCCACCGTTGTCAAATATAGGAATTGTGGTTCATTCATAGTTCATCAAATCAAATCGTACCTTAAGATATTATCAAAATATTATCATAAATCTTTGGTTGACACATTATTCTGATATATTGTAAGGGGGCAATGCGATTTTAGTCTAAAGATTGTAGACGCGAATTGGTCGAAATAAGAAGAATTTATATCAAGATCATAATAAGTTGAATGACAAGCGAATGGGAAAGATGGATGCATATCTGGAAGAAGAGCTATATGACATTCTAATCTACTGTTTACAGAATCCTGATGCTTCAGATTTCGAAGCCAAAAAAACAAAGAGTATCTACGATTGGTAAAGAGCTTTATGCCGATGGAGGCATGGACACTATGGAGAACATGTTTTATTCAATTGAATTTAGAGTAAAAGAAGAAACTGGCAAAGAAGCCAAACCATATCGGTCGTGGTGGAACGGTATATCGACTGAATGGAAATATTAGAAACAAGATGATTTAGTATACTGTAATTACATGTTTTATACTAAATGTCTGAACTGTCTATGAAGTTGCTTAAATATTATAGAGAACAATTATTTTTTACAGATAAATAGCATAAGTTGTATTACAAAATTAAGTCAAATTGAATTGAATCTGTATAATTCATTAACACCGTGTGCAATGTGTCATCAGCTGTCCCTGACTGATAGAATGTTAAATACAAGAATAGGAAAAATATGCACAAAATGCGACATTCAAACGACCAAAGCAAGAAATAAGGTCAAGATAAGCAAAACAACTAAGGCTTCTAATAAATTACTTAAACAATTGAGTTAATTGAAGATTTGAATTTTAGAATACTTATAAGTAAAGTACTTAGCACTTAAAGGTCGGGAGTCAGATTATGAAATCTGAAGAAAGAGAGAAGTGTGGAATTCTCTATCAAACACCCGGTTGTCATCCTTTTGTAAAATGGGCGGGAGGTAAGAACCAATTAATACCTCAAATAATTAGACTCATGCCATTAAAATTTGCAAGATATTTTGAACCATTCCTTGGTGGAGGTGCTGTATTCTTTCATATCGCTTCCTACAATAAGAACGCATTCCTTTCTGACATCAATATCGATTTAATTAACGCTTATAAGGTTATACGAAACCATGTGGAAGAACTTATTACGGCTCTAAAATACCATCAATCTGAATACAATAAATCTCCAAAAAGATATTACTATCAATTACGAGATACAACAGAAGTGCTCAATAAAATAGAGAATGCTGCTCGATTTATAACACTAAACAAAACATGCTACAATGGACTGTATCGTGTGAATAGGAACGGTTTATTTAATGTTCCAATTGGAAGATACAAAAACCCGCTAATTTGCGATACCATTAACTTGAGGAAAATGAATATAGTTTTAAGACAATGTGCAATATATTTGGGAGTAATTGACTTTAAGAAAATATTAATTGAAAAGGCAGTTAAAGATGATTTTGTATACCTCGATCCACCTTTCCATCCGATCAGTAATACTGCAAATTTTACTAGTTACACCAATCATGGTTTTACTCTTGATGATCAAAAAGAGCTTGCATTAATATTCAAAGAACTGACAAGAAGAGGATGTAAGCTATTACTTAGTAACTCAAATACGCAGGAAATAAGAAGGCTTTACTCAGACTTTTCTCACCTTACTGAAGTAGCTGTTGTAAACAGATCCATCAATGCAGTTGGCTCTAAACGTGTAGGACATAATGAATTATTGATAAGGAATTATTCATGATTAGTGTAATATTGGATTAGTAACTTAACCTATAGCATTTTTCAACCTCTGCTTTTCTTACTAATGTATAGAAAAGAAAATAATAGGAATAAACAAAAGAAATCTTACTTTAATGTAATTCACATGATGTAAGTACTAAAAATTGCTGTAGTAATTAATGGCAAGTCAAGAAGAGATTATATTGGGATTAAATGTTATCACTGCATTTATAACTATGTGGACAAAATTATTTTTGTATGAATTCGCAAAGTGACACATACAACAAAAGCGTATTCCTTTCACCTAGGTCAATTGCAGTAATAGGTGCCTCCGAAAAACCAGGAATAGGGAGGGCGATTTTTAGCAACATTAAAAATGGCTATAAAGGGAAAATCTATCCAGTTAGCCCTACTAATGAGTATGTATCTGGAATGAAGGCATACAAAAGTGTCCTTGACATACCAGACGATATAGATCTTGCCGTTGTAGCCACTCCAAACAGGATTGTCCCCAAGGTAATGGAAGAAGTAGGAATGAAAAAAATTCAAGGTTCTATTATTGTTTCAGCAGGATTCAAAGAAGTTGATGAGCAAGGCGCCATTCTTGAAAGGGAAGTCGCCGCAATTTGTAAGAAATATGGTACTAGGGTGATCGGTCCAAATTGTCTGGGTATAATGAGTTTATCAAAACAAAACATGATGAATTCTACATTTCTGAAAATTACACCAAAATATGGGAACATTGCTCTTGTGTCACAAAGTGGAGCTATTTGTGCTGCTACTGTCGAAGATGCTATGGCACAGGGAATAGGTTTCTCAAAAGTAATTAGTATGGGTAACAAAATAGATGTTGACGAAAATGATGTATTAGAATTATTGTGTCATGATCCTGAGACCTCAGTGATCATAATGTACCTTGAAGATATTCATGATGGTAGAAGATTTATGGAAATTGGCAGGAAAACAACCAAGCAATACGAGAAACCTATAGTTGTCATAAAGGCTGGAAGAACACCAGAAGGTGCAAAGGCAGCAATGTCTCACACAGGCGCTTTGATGGGAGCTGATGAAGTATATGATGCACTATTTTTGCAGAGTGGTGTAATCAGAGTTGATACAATGCAGGAACTTTTTGATCTGGCTACTGCATTTTCAAAGCAACCAATTCCTAAAAATGACAAAGGTACGGTAATTGTATCAAACGCAGGAGGACCTGCCATAATATCCACAGATGCATGTTCAAAATATGGAATGAAACTAGCAGACATAGCCACATCAAGAGAAGCAATAGCTAAAGTTATACCTGCTCACGGATCCGCAAGGAATCCAGTAGATATTGTGGGAGATGCAGATTTTAATCGATTTGAAAAAGTCCTGAATGAAGTAGTATCAAATCCTAATGTGGGATCGATTGTTACAATGTGTACTCCATCAGCTACTCTGGACTATAATGATCTTGCAAGAACTATAGTCAAGACTACTGCTAACTCTGGAAAAACCTCTCTTGCAGCGCTTATGGGTCTTGCAGAAGGAACAGAAAATAAACAAATCCTTTCCGATGGAGGTATTCCCCACTTTCCATATTCAGAGCCAGCAATAAGGACACTGAAAGCAATGTACGATTTTTCTAATTGGAGTATAGGAAAAGAAATAGAAGTTAAGAAATTTAATATTGATAAGGAAAAAGTCAAACAAATTTTTGATAAAGTAAGGAATGATGGAAGGAAGCATCTTTTAGAAGAAGAAGGTTACGATGTATTGAACGCCTATGGCTTTCCAAGACCAAAAAGCTATCTTTGTACAAACGAAGAAGAATGTGTAAAGAGGGCCGAAGAAATTGGCTATCCTGTAGTTATGAAAATTGTCTCGCAAGACATAATCCACAAATCAGATGCTGGAGGAGTAAAAGTAGGTCTTAAAAATAAGCAACAAGTTTCATTTTCTTTCAATGAAATAATTGCCAATGCAAAGAATTACAAGAAAGATGCAAAAATTAAAGGAGTACTTGTGCAGCAGATGATAGAATCTGCTAGAGAAACAATTCTTGGTGCAAAACACGACAAGCTCTTCGGTCCTTTAATCATGTTTGGGTTGGGAGGAATTTATGTTGAAGCTCTCAAGGATGTGGTATTCAGATTGGCCCCTATTTATGAACAAGAGGCAATGAAAATGGTTGAGTCAATTAAAACATACAAGATATTGAAAGGTATAAGGGGACAACCACCATCAGATTTAAAAGTATTAGTTGAGTGCCTCTTGCGACTATCTCAACTGGTTACAGATTTTCCTGAAATTACAGAATTTGATATGAATCCATTATTGATATTGGAAGAGGGAAAAGGAGCCTGCGCAGTTGATGTAAGAATCGCCCTCGCGTAAATACCTAGAACAAAATTATTTTATTTTTAGATTTCTATTCTAAGTCTAACTATTCATTAGTAATCTTTTTACCACATTCAGTACAAAATTCTGCATCGCTTTCATTTTGATAGCTACAATAAGAACATTTACCTAATTGATTGGATTCTGAAGATTCTGAATTTTCAAGCAAAATTATATCACCAATTTTTGAAATATTCTTCCAAGCAACTTCAACATTTTGATTGTTGCTCTTTTTAGGGATCTTGAGATTTATCTCCATTTTGCCCTTAGAAGTTCTTTTAAGACCAATTTCCTGGACATTACCGATCAACATAGCATCCCAGTCATAGGCAGGCATTCCGACAAGAGATTCAATTGAAATAAAATCATTTTGTATGACAGGAGATTGTGGTGGATTGATAGTAGTTTTGGAACTTTTACCAGTATCTTTTGTATCTGATACTTGTGTATTTGATAATTTGGATGATTTAGATTTTTGTTCTTGCTGTAATTCTTCTGGGGCATCAAATTTTCTATACTGTGCAATTATACTCTTGCAAGTATCACATTTGTATTCGCCTTTCTCATACAGTGTCACACCCTCGCCAAGATCTTCATTGGGATTTTCAAAACTGATATTCGGTGACCCCTCATAGTCTTTATCACATTTGTTGCAATGGTACTTGACAAATCTGTCTGAAGGAAGCCTTCCTATACCTGCCAAAAATAACTCTGGCCCTCCTAGATTGCCTTTTTTCTGCTCTTCATCTGTAATATGGGCAAGCACATATCCACCAGAACCGCGTAGTTTTTTCTCCCTCAGTTCTTGATTTTGACCCTGATCCTCCATCATATTTTTATTATCGCTTGTGTAGAATTTAAATTATCAAGTCCAGACGAGATCAATCAAACCGTAGTAGCAGGAAAAATAGACTATTGAGATTGATTAATTTCAATATTATTTGATCAGAATTTTATATCATCACACTTATATCTCCGTTAAAAGCTCACTAACTTAACTAAAGGTGCGGCAGGTAAGTTAAGTGAAAAAAATACGTGACCTTTCCAGATCTTCCGTAACTTTTGTCAAAAACAGGATATGAATTAAAAATGGTATCATTTGAAGAATTAGGTCTAAATATGTCTCTAGTAAGGGCGGTTAAAGAAATTGGAATGGATAGCCCTTTTCCGATCCAAGAATATTGTATTCCACTTATTTTAAAAGGTAAAGATGTGATAGGACAAGCACATACAGGTACTGGAAAGACTGCTGCATTCTCTCTCCCTCTAATAAATAGAATAAGATCAAAAGGACCAATCCAAGCTCTAATTATTGTTCCAACAAGAGAATTGGCTATGCAAGTCACAAGTGAAATTAAAAAATTCTCAAAATATATGGGAACAAGATGTTTAGCTATCTACGGAGGACAAGGAATTAACATACAAAAAGATCACCTTAGAAGGGGAGTACAAATTATCGTGGCAACACCTGGCAGACTAATAGATCATTTAAAGCAAGGTACGATTCAACTAGATGATGTAAATTATGTTATTTTAGACGAAGCTGACAGAATGCTTGATATGGGATTTATAGATGATATAAAGTTCATTCTTTTTTATGTAAATGAAAGAAGGCAGACATGCCTATTTTCCGCAACGATGCCTATTGAAATTTTAAGACTATCTAGGGAATATATGAAAGACCCTGAACAAATTAGACTCAATGAAGCTGAAATTAGTTTAGAAACAATTGATCAATCTTATCTAATTGTGGAAGAGCGAGAGAAATTTAAGCATCTTTGTAATTTTATTAAAAATAGAGAAAAAGGACAACAAACAATTGTTTTTGTTGCTACAAAACAAAGAACTCAGAGGATAGCCGATGAATTAAATAAACAAGGATTTCGAGTAATCACAATTCATGGAGATTTATCTCAAAGACAGAGAGACTATTCAATGCATAGATTCAAGAATGGAAGTGAAGATATACTTATTGCCACCGATATAGCTGCAAGAGGTATAGATGTACCAGCTGTGGGAAATATTATCAATTATGATATACCTGAAGATCCATTGATCTATTTCCATAGAATAGGAAGAACTGCACGGGCAGGTGGAAGTGGTAAAGCGATTTCGTTAGTATCAAGTAGTAGGTATGAGGATTTTTCAAGGATTTTAAAACGTACAGAACTACCAATCAAGAGACTGAACGACGAAATAGGAATCGAAGTTCCTACATTGTATGTCAGCAGAAACAGAGTCAATAGACAGAGGTCCTTTAATTATGATGGTCAAAGTAGAAGATTCGGCTTTAGAGGGGTTAATAGGGGTCGATACCATTATGGTAGACAGTATAATAATAGCCATTACAGAAGAGGATAAATATATAAAAATAATATTTTAGAGAATTACAAATAACATTTCAAGGAATCTAGTAAAAATACAAAATAAAGGCAAATCAATGTGAATTAGGAAACTATTCGATAAACTTAATTACTGTCTATCTAAATAGTCGTTAATTTCCGTACTCTAAGTTCTTTGGGAGTAATTCTGGCAATCTTTTTATCAAATCTTTGTCAGGTACTTCCTGACATAACTACCCGTGACAAAATTTAATCAGCATTAATTTGGGAACTATCTTCAATTGCTTTGGCACATTTATCACAATACTTCTCTATTATTATTGCTCCTTCAGTACTGTATTTGACTAACTTTGTCGCGGGTTCTCCACATCCTATACAGAACCTTGAATTCTTTTCTAAATTTGATGTAAATGACTCAATACTTTTCAGTGATTTTTCTAACAATTTCTTCTCTAATAATATAGAAAGAATGTACATAATAAACTTGATAAAAGATTGAAGCAGACTTTGCTGAGGTGACAAACAATTTGGAGATATATAACAATCTTTCAGGAAAATCTAGAATATCTAAAGTGTATATATTCAGTTAGACAACTATAATGTACCTAAACACCAACTGGGACTTATGGTTGTGTTCTTATTCATCACTTCTGAGAAGTCCCCGTCGAGTTTTCAGAATGCCTACTATAAATACATTATCTTTGAAGATAACATGTCGCGAGTATTTTTATAAATAGAACATCGGTATGAAAATTGAGAACATGGATTGTTGACATTACTAAAACTTATTTGTATTATGGTTGGTAACATAGTATAGAGTTTATTCTCTTGAAGCTACTACAAAAAAATTTTGATGTGAATTTGAGGTGTCAGCTTTCAGCCAAGAGCTTCATATCTGCAGCCTTTAAATGCATAAGAGCGCTGTTTGAATCGCCATTATAAAGAGCCTTCATGCCGGCTTCAAATTGTTGTTTAGCTTGAATCGATATACTGGATATAGCCTGATGAGCTGCATTCAGATGAATCGAAGCTGCTTCTTTATTTCCTACTTCCAAAGCTTTTATCGCTTCCTCAAGATGCATTTTGGTCGCTTGAATTGCCTGACATCGTCATATTTGTCGTATTTTGTGCAGATATTGAATCCGATGTTGCTAATAATGGCAAATAAACTATTGAAGCCATAACGATGACAAACGTAGCAATAGCTTTCGTCATTGCTAGTATTACTGCAATAAAATATTAAATATTAAAATTCTCAAATTGAAAATTTCATTCTCCTAAAACTCATCCTTGCAAGTGTGAAAGGCAACTTGAATTACAGAAGACTGGGGCGACAATTAATTTCGATTGCTGTTCTAAACGTAGCTGTTATAATCTATGTTGGTGACTAGAGTATATGGTTGCAAGAAGCTCTTGGCGAGGTAGCATTTCATTCGGTCTTGTAAATATACCCATCAAATTGTACACTGCAACTAACAAAAGGGAATTTGTCTTTAATCAATTATGTCAAAATGGGCATAGGATAAGATATAAAAAATGGTGCCCTGAAGAAGAAAGAGAAGTTCCGTATTCTGAAATAAAAAAGGGATATGAAGTAACCAAAAATAACTACATTGTCTTTGAAAAGGAAGAACTTGAGAAAATTAGATTAAAGACTGCAAGAACCATCGATATAAAGGAGTTTATAGAATATGATGAACTAGACCCGACTTTCATTGACGATAGTTATTATGTAGCAGCCGATTCTAAAAGCGGAAACGAAAAGCCTTATGTGCTTTTAGTGAAAATTTTAAATGACAATAATCTGGTCGCAATAGGGAAAGTGATACTTAAAGATAAAGAAAACCTAGTAGCCCTAAGACCATATCAAAGAGGACTGGTGATGCATATCCTAAATTATTTAGACGAAATCAAACCAGTTGATGAAATTCCAGAAATGGGAGGCAAAAAAGTAAAACTTGATGCACAAGAAATCTCGCTTGGAAAATTACTGGTTGAAAAATATCGCAAAAAGGAATTTGACATTGGTGAATATTCGGACACGTATGTGCAAGAACTTAGAAAGCTTATAGATGCAAAGAGCAAGGGAAAGACGTTTGTATCATCGGCTCCAAAAGAAATGGGTCCTACCAAAGATTTACTCCAAGCACTGAAGGCCAGCATAGAAACTAAAAAGAAGTAACTTCTGGACGAAACCAAATTTGACACCACCTTTGGTAGAATATAATGCATATTCATCGGTAAATCAATTTACGACATTGTTAAAGTTTTGAAAACACAGCAACACAGCAATAAATGACAACGCAATGTACAATAAATGCAATTATTGTTTGTTTATTATTTTACAAAGTCACTTAGTGTGGCCAGTAAATTTAGACTTTACAAAAGACACACAAAAATGCGGTATGATTCTCCAGTTAGTAATAACTCTTGTTTTTGTAATGCCTCCAACACACGTGTTATTCAAGTTTCAAATACTAAATACTAATGCTCATCTAAATAGTCGATAAACTTAATTATTCTTCATAATACAAGTAACTGGATGCTTACTAGCACTTCAAAATATATCACCATTGCTACTGTACTTTATCTGGTTGCATTTTTTGCATTTGCTTCAGGGCTGGTAAATTCTATAATAGAAGGCGGGCGAGCAAAGGGAATTATTATTCCATCAAGATCAGTACAGACTATAGGAGAGACTACCGTAATAGTTATGATACTATTTATGGGGATGTTTGGGGCATATTTGCTTTATAGTTCAGG
Organism: Thermoproteota archaeon; assembly: GCA_046729135.1. Lineage (GTDB taxonomy): Archaea > Thermoproteota > Nitrososphaeria > Nitrososphaerales > Nitrososphaeraceae > TA-21. The sequence goes on from JBKPGB010000110.1 coordinate 28,315, forward strand.
GAAAGCAGCATCATCAAAGAGTCAATGGTCTTTTTTAATTGGAGGATTTGCAGTTCTCCTTATCGCGTTGATTGTTGGCTTCAGCATAATTAAGCTTAAAATGGGTGGTTAAGCCCATCTTAGAACCTTATCTTTTATTACGAAATTTCTTTGATTTGTTTTTGGATGTCCGAGAACTGTAATTGAGAGATCATTAAGATTTCTAATTTTAACATAAAAATTCAATGAACTTTTCTTGCTAAGAAGTCTATTACTTGTCACCACTTCCTTTCCCTTATAACGAATCATACTCGTTACTAGAAATGGGATATTAAAATGTGATGTATGTTTTAAAATCATCATAAGAATAAAATAAAGTAATTGGTTTATACTTCCAATTTTTAGTGTATTGTTCGAACTCGGTGTTATATTTTTATAAAAAAGATTGTAAAATGAATTTATAGAATCAAAAACAATTAGGCAACATTCGTTCATTGATTTTATTATATCAACTATGATATTATCCAAGATATCTTCAGACGGGAGATATATTTTCAAAGCGCTAGATTTGGACTGGTAAATATGATCATCTATTTTCTGTATCTCTATGGAAGGAATCAATCCAGCCTTAACGTAAGAAGTAAATGCCGCATCAAGGTCCAAATAAACTATCTTACCGTGATTGTGATTATGATATTGATTCTGAAATTCTGATATAACTGATGCAATTAGACATATTTTTGCAAAAGTATCATCATAAATTAAAGTATTAAATCCACGGTTATCCAGTATTTCAGAAATCATGATTTTTATTATAATGAATTATAAAAAGGGGTTATAATGGATTATGATGATGAATCAAAGGAAAACGATATCGAATTAATACGAAAGGATTTTCCAGTAACGAAAAAAAAGATCTATATGAACTGTGGCTCATTTGCTCCAATGCCACTATCTACGATAAAATCAATTACTGATTTTCTTGTAAGATGCTCAGAAGAGGGACCTGACTCGAACTCTGTTCAAGAGTATATTACATCGCTAATGAAAGAGCTTCGAATTATTCTAAGTCAACTCATAAACTGTGAACCCGAAGAGATAATCTTCACTCAAAGTACTACTGAAGGATTAAATTATGTAGCGTCAGGTATTGAGTGGAAAAAATCAGACGTAATTATTGCACGAGGAGGTCTTCATGAGCATTATGCTAATTATTTTCCATGGTTAAATCTTTCTAAAAAGTATGGTGTCAAACTGGAGGAAATTAAGATTAACAATCAGGGATTCTTTGATCTTGACAAGATTGATAAAATTGCAAAAAAAAAGAATACAAAACTGATAACCCTAAGTCATGTTCTCTATAATAATGGTGCAATAATGCCCGTTGAAGAAGTCGGGGAAATTGCAAAAAGGCAAAACATGCTATATTCGATTGACGCTGCCCAGTCAGTGGGTACAATTAATGTAGATGTAAAAAAAATAGGCTGCGATTTTCTGGCTTTCCCTGGTTTCAAGTGGATATGCGGCCCACCGGGTATTGGAATCTTTTATTGCAGAAAAGAATCTGCTGAATTGCTAACTCCCAAGTATATTGGAGGAGAGTCTGCAATTATCACAGAAGAAAAAAACCTGGTTTATACCGATTCTCCACAAAAATTTCAAACAGGTTTTAGAAACTATGTGGGTATCGCTGGTTTAGCATCTTCGTTAAAGTACATTCAGCGTTTGGGTGTAAACGCAATAAGGAATATGAATATGAAAATCGCAAATGTAATAACCGAGGAGCTAAGGACGATTCCTAGTATTTCGATCTTTGGACCCGAGGATGAAAAGCTCAGAACATCAATAGTTACATTTGCGATAGATTCCGTCAGTCCAAAGGTTACAGTATCTAGTCTTCAGGAGAAGGGAATAATTGTTGCAGAGAGGGATGTTGTTGGAGGTGGAAAGAAAAAAGCAGTGAGAGCATCACCACATTTCTTCAATGCCCCAAATGAGGCATCCACATTTGTTAAAAATATTAAAATTATTCAAAACATGTTGGGTTGATTCTTTTTATCTTTTCCTGCCTGACCTTCGATTACTATCATCGTCAGTGTGGATCTAACCTTATCTATTCTTCTCACGTGCCATGTTATCGTTTCCCTCAGCTTATCCATAGTATCTGCAGAAATCTTTACAATAATATCGTATACTCCATATACTCCACTTACTTCACTTACCCCTGGGAGCTTTTTAATTTCCTGTAATATTTCCTCCTCAGAACCAAGATCACAATTTATTAAAACATAAGCTGTTGGCATACTACTACACTATAGTTTTAGGGAGTATTAAAACTCGCTGTAAATATAAGGTACTCAACACTTCTTCTTGCCAAATTTGAGATATTGTCTACCGATTAGACATTATTTTTTTATTTCTCTGAAAAATTCTTCTCAACGGCAATGGCTCTAATAGGAGACCCAGATGCACCAGATAGTTTCAGTGGTGCCATTATCAATGTAAAATATTGACTGTTTAGTTTATTCAAATTACACAAGTTCTCCACAATCAATATTTCCTTAGATAATAATAATTTGTGTACGGCAAAACTACTATCCGAACCCCTATCAATACTGGGTGAATCTATACATACTGCATTTACTTTCTTATTAATCAAATATTTAGCTGCATCCTCTGCAAGACCAGGACTGTGACTAAAAAAATATTCCTTATCTATTTCATTCTCCCACAGAGTGGAAAATACAACGGCATCTCCTTCCATTATCCTGACATTTGATTCTTCTATTTCATTAGCAGTAACTAGTTGATTTGATCCTTTCTTTATCTTGATTAGAATAGCATTAGAAATGAACCTCTTAACGGATATTTTGTCGATTGATGAGGCATCGCTTGTAAAATGAGATGGAGCATCCATATGAGTGCCTGTATGAGTACTCATAAAGATCACCTCTGAATCATATTCATGTACATCCATTTTAGTCCAAGTAATAAATTTGGGTAGTGGCGAACCTGGAAACACTTTGGTGTCATTCCTTACTTCTCTGGTTAGGTCTAATATCATCGATAAGCATATCCTTAAGATTTATTCATATTTCTTTTGTCTTTACGAGCGGATCTAATTATTCCATTTACAATGATAATACTCAAGAACCCAAATGAACACATCAACAGGTAGAAGACTCCTTGTTGAGCTATTCCATTTAATTCATCTATGATCATTTCTAATGTCATATGAAATTAAGATAAATTAACAGGTAAAGAAATAAAATATTTGCTATATTATTAATCATTAATCGAAAATAAAGAAATTACAAATTCTAGTTTATATAATCACTTTAATAGTTTTATTTTGTTTTCAGCCAATTCCAAACTTCAATTCCTCTAATTGCACACTGCTTTCTAATAATTTTCCTTGCTCTTCTTGCGGCCTCAATTTCGTCGATTGATTTTGTTCTCAAAAATTGTATCAATAACTCCTCATAAAGTTTTTTTGCTCTCTCTTCAGAAAGTTCTTTATAGGGTTTTTTGCTCGATTTATTTGTTATTTTTTCCCGTCTATGATCATCTTCAGCGTTTGGCTGATTGAGTCCTTTTAATTCAGAATATTCTAATTTACAATCATCACAATTTTCATCAAAAAAATTCTTGTGGATATTACATCTAGACAAGTAACTAATATTATTGAAAGTTAGATTTAAGGAATGTATATGTGAGATATAAACCACCTAAATGAAATATTATATCGCCTTTTTGGCAACCTTAAACTTAAGAAGTTTAGTAATTAGCACGTACAGTAGCGAGGAGACTATCAAACTTGGAATTGTGGAACCTATCGTTGGTATCTGTGATACGTATATCGGCGAAAGTTGTGAAAGTAGATAATATAACACCGCTCCAATAGACCACGCAACAATAGCAGGATATCCTATCTTTATCAGCGTGTTACCATCACCATACATCATATTATTCTGATATCTACCACGCTTAACTACAAAATAGTCGGTCAACACGACCCCAAATAGCGGAATAAATAGTGCTCCTATCAAAAGCAAAAATTGTTCATACCCTTCAATTGATATAAAAATACTTAGAATAGTACTTACAATAGAAAATCCAATAATTAGATGTCGTTGATTTAGATTATGAAAGATACTTTGTGAAGAGATTGCTGCAGAATATATATCTGCAAATGCATTATCTACCTCATCAACAACGATAACCAATAAAATAAATCCGAATAAAATTGCCTGAATTGAAATAATTATTGATGAAACATCCCCAAGCCCCAATAATACTCCTCCAAGATAAAAAATGATATTTGTTATTGAAAATCCAACTAAAGTACCCACAAAGGCAGCCCTACTTGTCTTTGCAAACCTGTTGTAATCTGAGACGAGTGGCATCCAAGAGATAGGCATGGCAATTACAAGGTCAAGAGCAACAAAAAAAGACATATCTTTACCAGCCGTGGATATGGCATTTGGAAGATTTTGAGATAACAGAACAACCAAAATTATTATTGAAGAAGCGTAAACAATCCATATTGCAAACTTTGATAACCACTGTTTTACTAAAAATAAAGGTCCAAATATACCAAGCAGGGTGATAATTATTCCAAATATAATATTCCATACAAAAGTAACGTGGATATTTGTTAATTGTTGAGCAGCCTTTGAAAGTATTAAAATCTCAAATGTAGTCCAACCAATAAGTTGTATTATATTTAGTATAGCGGCAAGATATGATCCATACAATCCAAAAGCCGGTCTTATTCCAATAAGAGATGGAATAGCATGATCGCTTCCTATTTTTCCTGCTAGTGACAAGAGTATGGAGCCAGTAATTGAGCCTATTATTATGGCAAGTAATGCGTAATAAAAAGGGGCCTCAGACAAAAAAGATCCTGCAGAAAAAACTAATAAACCAACGCCAAGACTCGACCACAAAATGAAATAGTCAAATCCTCCTAGGATTCTATGTTTTTGAGGAACAGGATCGATTCCCCATTCTGGTAGATTAGGGACCATAGTGATGATTACTATTTTTTTATAAATATATTTTTATGAAATTAGGTAGGATGAAATTTTGTGGTAGGCACTAGAAATAGTATCTACTTAAGGAGAGAGATGAAGACAAATAGCGGTCGCGGTAATGTTGTGTGCCAGTGTGTCTGTATTAACTGCTTGGATAGCCCATGACCTTCCATCTTCGCCTATAGAGGAGAAAGTAACAATAACTTTTGGAGTGTTTGTCATATAACCTCCACCGCTAGCAACTTCCCCTGCCTTACAAACGGCAACCGCTAATTGGTCCTGTCCAGGCGGAATTGGAATGACTTCGCTAGATCGTTGAGTTACAACGGCAACGACTGCACCAGGTTTTATTTTTTCTCGAGTTATTGACTTATTAGAAATATCCTCTGTTCCTATTTGTCTTATTTTGTACGCCAATGACGTTCCTGAATCTATAACAGAACCAGCAGTGTCTTTAGTGGTTATCCGAACTGTGAGGTTAGCATCTGGAATTGAAGGATTTAATATATTGTCATACTGTAACCTCAATTCCGTATTCGCTGGTACTAACACTTCGGGGGCTACAGTATATGTTATGGTCTGTCCACTTATTGTAAAAGTCCCAGGACCTAATCCGGCCGTGTTTACTAGTTTAGCCTTCGCTATGTTAGTTCCAGGTGGAAAATCTACTTCCACTTGCTTAATAGGTGCCGTGGTTCCAGTCGTAAAAATTACTTGGTACCATGCCCTTGAGTTTACAAGGTCATTTGTGGGGTAGAGTTGGTTTTCCGTCGGGCTCGGTGCAAAAACATTGCTATTACTTATTGTTGCGACAGGAGCAAATTTATCAGCAGCGGTGGAAGAATTGTAAAATAGAATCGTTCCTGCTGCGAGTATAGTAAGAGTAATTAGTGCTAGCACTCTTTTAGTCATATGTTTCAAGTTATTTTCTATTATTTAAGTAGTAGTCGAATGATTGAAAAGTACTTATCATTTACTACATGCTTGGAGGCTGACTTTGAAGATAAGTTTACCTATTCTATTTATTAATAAAGTTTTGTGCACCATTTAATATAAATTAATAAAGCAAATAATTTTGAAAGATTCGATGACACAAAGTTAAAATGAAAAATGAAACAAATATCATAAATTTTTTACATAATGTTAATATGCTAAAAATGCGTATAATATAATAATGTCCATTTGTGTAATGTGTCTCAAACTATATGACGAAAAAAATGTAAATCTTCAACGAAAAATAGTAAACGATAAAGATTTTTGCAATGATTGTTGGGTAGAAGTTATGAATATTGAATAATGTCGGCTAGAATTCATTAGTTTTTATATTGTAATGGAAGTGTACGTTAAGTATTCCAGTTTTTCTTCTTAAGATCATAGTCTTCTCTTGAATATTTTACCGTTGCCGGATGTCCCATTACAACTGCATTTGGAGGCACATCTTTTGTTACAACCGCTCCCATTGCTACTACGCTGTTTTTTCCAACAGTTATCCCTGCCTTAAATACAGCTCTGCCTCCAATTATTGCCCCATCTTCCACTACAACTCCAACCATTTTTGGGCTCATTGGATAGGGATCATTGGTAAAAGTCACACAGGGCCCGATGAATACATTTTTTCCAATTGTTGTTAACGGAGGAATATAAACAGAACCTTCAATTCTTGTATTGTCTCCAATTTTTACATTATAATCTATGTGTACAAGTGAACCAATAGATACATTGTCTCCTATCTTAGTATTGTTACCAATGTAGCTGAAATGCCAAATCTTTACATTCTTTCCTATTTTTGCAGTTTCTGAAACAAAGTTTATCAAATTATTAATGTGCTTTTCCATTTGTCTTCTCCTATAATTAATGTCATTCTATATCTACGTTCAATTTATAATTCCTTCATAATTTCTCAAATCCCACTACAAGTGCCATGGAAATCCATTTTTTGTGATTTTGCTTGGGATTTTTTCTTGCCATTTTTTTAAAAATTCAATATCTTTTTCTTTGTCACGTAGTTCGTCTGGCAACATAACAGGAATTTCTTCAATAATAGGATAAAACCTTGAACACTGTGAACAAAAGAGTACTCCCTCCTTTATCACCGTTTCATTAATAGTTGTATCAATGGTAGTATCAATTTCAAACAATTCTAATGGATAGTATTTATCTATAGGACACGCTAAGATATCTAGCATTGATCGTCTCATAACTGTCTCTTGATTAGCACATCTTATTATTTCATTTCAATTCCAGATAAATTGGTGAACCTGTTTCGCTTGAAAGAAGGGCCGCTTCAGCTACTTTTGTAACATTTGTGGCTTCTTCAGAAGTAACAACTGGCTGTTTCCTCTTTCCTTCTATTACCTCAATAAAACTCTGTAATTCTAATACTAGAGGCTCTTGAAACTGTTGTCTTCTTGGAATAACGGTTGCGTCAGCATGATCAATTTTTATCTCCTGGGTAATAAAATCTCCATTTACAGTACCTTCAGTACATACAGCAGAAAATGTTCTAACTTTCTTTGGTGTCACCCAATTTGATGCAATTATCGCAACCTTTTGATCTTCAAATCCTAACATTATTGTTGCAAAATCCTCGAACAAATGGAATTTTTTGCCCGCTCTAGCAAAGACCATTTTTGCACCCTTGCCAAAAAGAAACATTGCAGTATCAATGTCATGAACGGAAGTATCATATATCACACCTACATCCTTAATATGTAGGGGCATCCTGTTTTCCCTATGAAACTCCATCATTAGGAGATCACCGTAAGTTTGTTTCTGAATTATCTTTTTTAAATCCTGAACGGCAGGATTGAATCTTTCAACGTATCCACATGTTAATATTACCTTGCCCTTTTTCGACAAGTCCGTCATCTCCTCACATTCTTTTGTTGAAAATGAAAGAGGTTTTTCCACAAATACATGGCAACCATTTTGAATTGCCTCCCTTACTACTGAAAGGTGAGATTTAGTTGGTGTGCACACTAAGCAGGCATTCAACTCTCTCTCGTTGGAAAAAAGATCCTTTACTGATGAATAAAATTTTGTATCATATTTTTTTGCTATTTCTTTTGCACGATCTGCTGACAGATCACATACAGCTTCAAGGACTCCTATGTTATGGAGAACTCTAACATGGTTCTTTCCCCAACCGCCTACTCCAATAACAGCAATTTTTATTCCAACGTTCTTATTTGTTACCAAGTGGGTGTTAGCCATCCCATGAATTTTTTAGATTTTCCAATTACAATCCTCTCATAATTTTCCCTTATACTCTTTGTTATCATGCCCTCCTTTCCATTACCAACTACATTACCATCAATCTTTGTAATTGCAATTATTTCAGCAGCAGTTCCTGTTAGAAATATCTCTTCAGCCAAATACAATTCTGTCCTCGAGATTGGACGTTCGACAACTTCATACCCAAGCTCCTTTGCAATTATTATTGCAGTATTTCTTGTGATCCCTTCTAATATTGAATCTGATAATTGCGGTGTGTGAAGCTTTCCATTTCTAACAACAAAAAGATTTTCGCCAGATGCTTCACTTACATGCCCCTTCTTATCAAGGAGGATGGATTCGTCATATCCGTTTCGCCTGCATTCTTGAGTTGCTAGTACAGAATTAAGATAATTTCCAGATGCCTTTGCCATTGTAGGTATGGACTCGTCATCAATTCTCCTCCAAGAAGAAATGCACGCAGAGATGCCATCGCCCTTAAAATATTTTGAAAAGGGAAAAATTATGATGGTTGTATGTGTTGGAGAATTCTTGGTCACGTTCAGATCTATTCCATGCAGACCAACAAATGTTAAAGGCCTAATGTAACACGATTCTTTTATAGCGTTTTTTCGAATTAATTCGACGGTGGCATTACAAAGCTCGTCAACAGAAAATTTTGTTGTAAAGGAATAAACATCAGCTGATTTGTGAAGTCTCTCCATATGTTCCTTAAGTCTGAATATGTATAATTTGTCATCAGATGAATATGCACGTATGCCTTCAAAGACAGCTGTTCCATAATGTAGAGCATGTACAAAAATGGGAACCTTGGCCTCTTCCCATTTCAGATATTGTCCATCGAACCAGACTAAGTCTACGCTTTTATCCTTCATATTGGCAAGTCAATAGTTGGATAATAAAAGTATTCAAATCTTGTGAATTGAGTACATCTAGTTCAGGATACCTTCTGTAGGGAACTTCATTCCAAATATTTTAATAGTTTTGTCCACCGATTGGGCAAATTTTTCCACAATGGCCCAGTTCTCACAAATGATATTAATGATGGTCTTTGGGACCATTTTTTGCCATGATTCTTTCAAAGCATCTTCAATATCTTCTCCTTTGTAATAATTTCTGTTGTTATACCGGTCTGAGTGATCAAAACCATTTTTCAAATTTTTGTTGAATTCGTCGTTCCCGAGGTTCTCAAGAGCTTCTCTGTATAATAATTCCTTTACATTTGATGAAGATATTTTGAGTCTTTTTGCCTTGATTGGATGAAGATTATAGAATCGCAAAGCTATTCTCTCAGCCGAGTCCCCTGTATACGAAATAAATCTATCTTCCTGAACATCACGGAGAATTTCTCTTCGCATCGACCATGAATATGGTGAGAGAATTGGTGGAAGATATTTAATATACGGTGAAACAAAATTGTAATTGGGCAAAATATCTATGTTATCATGACCATCAAACAAGCTTAGTAGCATCTTCCTTCTTAATTCATAAGGAAATGGAAAGGTTCTTGTGTTTATTTCTCTACCTTCTTTCAAAAAAACTACTGGGAAAACATAAACATGATAATGTTCAGCTAACTGAGAAATTATTTTTTCATGAGCATTTGTTACTGGATTTAAATGGGCAAGATAAAGCGCTGCAATATTTTCCAATTGTCAAATACTTAACGGAGATATATTAACAAAAAGTAAGGAGAAAGCTCCCTATGCTTTCTTTACTTCAATTTCTATTGTAGAGACATTCCTTGTTCTGCCATCTTCTGCTTGGAGTGTTTCCGACCCAATCCTAACATCGCCTATTGCATACCCTGCATTTTCCATTCTCTTTAGAATTATTTGTGAAACATCGACTGCTCTTCCGATACTTAAACCCCTAGCCTTAATGGTAACTGATGGTTGATTTGCTAGTTGAATAAGTGTAGAAGTCACATATGCCATCAGAGGTTTCTTGCCTATGTATATAGAATCGCGGGGTCCATCTCTTTGTGTTTGTGTATTCTGTGTATTCTGTTGTGCTTCAGACATAAAAAACCGTTAGTCAAAAGGATAATTTAAATCTAAAAGATGTTATCTGATCTAAAAAAATCAATATCATAATGGATCAAGTACTTCGTCTCAAGTTTCGGAAAAATCTTGGGACTCAAATGCAGGTAAAATCTTAATTAAGATGCCTCAATCTCACGATTATATATCTGGTTTGCATTTGTACGTGTAATCTATGAATAAGAAAGTTACAAGAAATGGAACTAATCCTGACAAATTGTCTGAATCCACTACAGACAACGATTTTAGCACGCAAAATGAAGGATCCGACGAAGTTCCAACAACAACTGACAATAATATTGAATCAATAAATGGAGAAAAAACAGTTAGGAAATCAAAAACCAATGTTAAGATTGAAGATTACGACTTGATTGTCAACAGTCTAAAGGATGCTACCACTTCATTTAAAGATGTGATTCTTTCCATCAGCAAGAAAGCCCAGGAAATCAGAGATAAGGCCGAAGAAACTTTCACAGTAGGAGCAAAGAGGGATGCACGGGATATCCAAGCTCTTGGAAGTCACGTAGAAAATGTTGTCAAAGGTTTTGAAGAAACTATGGCGGATATTAAAAAGAGAAATTACGCTGATGAGGAAAAGCTATTGAAAGGCTATAAGAAGTTACTTGAAGAACAAATTAATCTTATTAATGCCAGGATTGAACTGGTAAAGAGACTTAAATCTAAATAACCCAACATTAAAAACAGAATAGTATACTGGATATTCACACATAATAAAGGATATTCATATACAAATTTACTATGATTTAGAAACAATATTTCTGATCCAGTTTGCAATGTTTTTACATTATTCAAATAATGGCACATATTCCAGCTTAAGAATATTTAATACCATGCATATGATCAATACTGAAAATAGATGGCATCATTATTCGATGAAATAAATCTAACCAGTATATTAATTGCATTATCAATTCTTACAGTATTTGCAATTTTTCAGGTAATAAATCATGTTGAATACACTTCGGCGTTTGCTTCATTCCATGAGAATCCGATAATTCCTCTTACTTCAGAATCCGAATTTTTAACATATGATGATCTTATTACTGGATTTAGCATGAAATACCCTCCTGACTGGGAGAGATCTCAACACATTGACAAATCGACTACATTTCTTGCTCCCAGAGAAAGCAATTCAGATACGAATCCTGCGGAGATTCGTATTATGGCTATAGATACAGGGTCAAATACTACACTGGCTTCAATAACTCAGAGGCAACTTAGTACCCTCAAGAATCTCTATCCCGACATTCAAGTACTGGAATCTATCGAAACTATATTTCTAGGACATCCAGCACATATGATTATCTTTACGGCGACTGACAATACGCAAAACCTGCGAAAGGCAATGCAGATCTGGTTTAAGGAAGACACCAAGGCCTATCTAATCACATACAAATCAGATAACGAGAGGTTTTCAAAATATCTTCCGACTATTGATAAAATGTTAAATTCATTTTACACATACAAAAAGTAGAGTTTCGACAATGTTTAGCGAAGCTATTTCGTATATTTGACGATAGTAAAGGTGAATTACTAACACTGAGTTCAGTTATTACCCTCTTTTTCATTCTTCAGGAAGTTTTGAAATGGTTAAAAGATCCTCGATAATTTCTTCGCTAACACCCTTTTTAGCCAGTTCTCTCCTCAGTTTCTTCTTATCCTTTATCTTCTGAGGCACATTTCTTGTATATTGCGTTATATAGTCAATAAATTGGGGATCATCAATGGTGGCATTATTGAATTCTGTACTTGAATTGATGCTTAACGATTCATAATTAGGATTTATTATAATGGAGTTTGTTAGTTCAGTATGCTTAAGATCAGCACCACCGAGATCAACGCCTGCCAGTCTAGCTCCACCAAGGTTGGCGCCTGCCAGTCTAGCTCCACCAAGGTTGGCGCCTAGCAGCTTAGCACCGACTAAATGAGCATCTCTTAGATTAGCCCCCCAAAGACGGGTGCTTACTAGATTAGCTCCCCAAAGACGGGCGTCAGCAAGGTCAGCACCACCAAGATTGGTGCCAACAAGTCGAGCACCACTTAAATTAGCACCCATCAAATCCGCACCACTTAAATTAGCTCCCATCAAATCCGCACCATCAAGGTCGCTCCTACTTAAATTAGCTCCCATCAAATCCGCATCTCTCAAATCCGCATCTCTCAAATCCGCATCTCTCAAATCCGCATCTCTCAAATCCGCATCTCTCAGAGATAAGTTCCTAAATTCAATCGCCCTCTTATCATTGAATTCATTGATCTTTCCACTTTGTAGTAATCTTACTGCTTCATAATTGATGGTTTTTTTATGTAAGGCAGTTGGTTCAACAACAACTTCTATAGCGAGTCTATACAAACTCCAGTCCCGTATATTCCTTATAGTATCTGAATTTTTTACCAAAAAGTTCCATAAATCTGAATCTGTTTTAAAATCACGTACAACTTTCCATACCATCATATCATCATCATCTTTTTTTCCTTCATACAAATCCAGACTCTTGAAACGTGTTTCGTCATCCATCTTTAGGTATTTATCTAATCCCTTAAAGAAAGATTGATCTGATTTTATTAATAAATTATAAAACTTCTTCCATCGTAAGTGGATCGCTTGTATTACTAACAGTTCCTTTGCATCAAAACTTTTCTTACCAGAAAAAATCAATTCTTTTTTCTCAAAACTTTTCTTACCAGAAAAAATTTCATGTGCCACAATGAAGTTGTTCAAGAATCTTTTGATTTCTCTTGGATTGTTATCTATTGCCACAGAAATTAATTCTATATTCTTATCTACAACTTCTTTGAATTTATCATGAATCATACCTTTTTTTATAAAATCTCTCACCAATTTTACAATATCCTGATTACTCCATTTAGGTAAAGCTATAGGTACTTGAATTAACTTCTTAATGTAATGTTCTCCTTCATTACTTTTTTCATTATCTTCAATGTCGCTTAGCTTGATTAACATATCGTGACTTATTCCAATAATAAAAATAAAGCCCTCAACATCTTGAAATACTCTTATGATTTCTAATAGTTCGAAAGCCTTCTTAGGAGAACATTTTTCCAGATCATCAACATATACAATAATCCTGAACGCAGGATTTTGTAGACGCAGATTCTTTATTTCCTTCTTGATTTCTTCAAAACCATCAAAGTAGACAGTGTCCCTATCTAATTCTGCAATCAGTTGAATTTTTGAATTTAACTCTTTCTTAAAGGTATCAAACATTTCTTGTGAAATTTCATACTCCTCTGATGCGTACTTTGATATTATAGATGTAAGAATGTCAACAGTATTTTTAAGAAAATTTATAGCGCCTGTTTCTAACCTCTGTTTTAAATCTTCGAATTGTTTCTCAGGCGGTAACGCATACGCTATACTTTTCAATAGTGAAGCTAATGGGAATTGTTCCCATTTATACCGCCATGCCTGGAGCCTTACTCTGATCAAACTCTTATCAGTTTCAAGCGCGTTATCAACAGAATTTATTAAAGTGGTCTTTCCAGCTCCCCACTCACCAATTATTCCAATAGTAAATTTTGGATTAGAGTTATTTACGATGTTGACTATGGCATCACGATATAAATTGAAATCAAGAATCGGATCGATCGCTATGTCGTCCGTTAAAATTAATGCCCTTTGAAACAGATCATCTTCTCTCGACAAAACCACATCTTACTTTAAACTTAATTCATTTTTAAGTATTTGTTGTTAATGTAACCCTAACACATATTTAAGAAAATGATTCAGTTATGTATTGCTAAAAAATTTTTAATTATTAAATTAATTAGTCAAACGATTTCTAAAGGCAACTAGAGATCGATAGACTTGGATTACGAAGAAATTTTATGAAAATGGTAGTGCTGGAATTGTAGAGTTTGGTGATTAGTCCCTGGCGTTTTTTGATTTATATTTACACAAATGCAATGAATTCAAATGATTACCAAATTGAAGACTAGTGTTATGGATTTCAAAACTTTTCAGATTGGTCAGATAACGATACTATAGAAGATATATATTGTTCAATTCAATAGTAACATTTCGAATAGTAAAATTCTTTTCCATCTTAGTTCAGGAGGCTGCTTACCATTTTCCGCTACTGAAGTGGGTTGATGGAATGTCCTATTATGCTATCGCCTTTCAAGATAATACAACAAGGACACTTTTGATCCATACATACTTCTGCTTGTTCATGTTTACAAACAGAGCAGATGCAAGGTTGCTCTTGTATTTTGCTTAACTCTTCAATTTCCTTCTTTTGTTTCCGGTCTCTTTCATCAGCATATAGCCACAAAAAAACCACGGGTATTCCAATTGCAAAGAAAATCATCATAGTCCGTACAGGAACTTTTAAAACAACCAAAGCCAGTCCAAAAATCAATGCTCCTATACCTAGGGTAGCAAGCCAACGATTTGTGAGATTATCCATAACCATATCTAAATCACTATCTAGCTAACGTACGGAGCCTCCTTATTATCAGTTTGAATATCTGTATATTCTTGATTCGAACTATCTTCTTCTGATATCACGTTATTCTTTTTCTTTTTCCTTCGTAGCTTTCTCACTTCTTCTAGTATTTCTCTTAATCGATCTTCGGAAATCTTTGCTATTCTAGCATCACATTCTATGCCTTTTGAATCAAGAACCTGCTCCGTTAGACTAATCATCTCCTCTTTATCCCGTTCTTCGTCTTCGGTTAACATGTTTGCACTTTTAAAGCGAAAGAAGGCAAATTCGCTCATTTGACAATTATAATTACAACAGACTTATTATTAATGATTCAGTTTGTTTTGGCTCCAGCACTGATTCGAATTAAAGATAAGAAATGCAGGTACTGAATTTTGATAACTAGGTGTTTACA
The DNA here is from genome assembly GCA_046729135.1 of Thermoproteota archaeon. Lineage (GTDB taxonomy): Archaea > Thermoproteota > Nitrososphaeria > Nitrososphaerales > Nitrososphaeraceae > TA-21. The sequence continues at coordinate 43,490 of JBKPGB010000110.1, forward strand.
TAATATTCTTAGTGTCGGTTTACTTTTTCTGCTTGTTAGATTCAAAAGTCCAGTCCCTTTTGTAACTTTCATCTCGAAGATTAAATCCTTTAAAAAGTTTGAAATATGCCTGCTTAATTACCTTTTGATTATCAATATCCGATTGAATCCACAAAAATTCAAAGATGGATATTAGGGAGTTGAGCTTTATTTCATTATTGGAATAGACGCAGGATCCCATTATACCTTCAAGATTTTCATTAAAATTTATTTCCGTAGAAATGTCAAGAAATGTCCTTCTATCAAATATCATTGTTGTCATTTTTGTTTGTAACGATTTTTGTAAATACTGAACAAAGATATCAGGAAAATTCTCAATAAACATGGCTTTTAATTCGTCTTTAATATTATTATTTTCACAATATACTATTATCCTAACTTTTATACCGCTCCTTGTAGCTTCTTGTAATAATTTCAGTATTCCTAATTTCTTTGAATGAATCAAAACTTCATATTCTGAGAATAGAACCAATATCTCATCTATTGAAGATGTGATTGATACTCTAATGATACTAAGTATCTCTAAAGATTTCGAGATATTTTTTGTAAATGATTTTCCACGACCATATTCAATTTCTTTAATTTTCTCTTTGAAAGGTAGCGCAGTTCTCCACAACGAATCAAATAAAAACTGTTGCGCTGAAACAAACGACTTATCAGATATACCTAGTAACCTTGTCTTATTGTTCGCATTAGTGAGAAACGTCATAAAATCTGTTCTATCGACAAGTATAATATTACTTGCAATCTGATCTATATGTCTTATATCAAAATAGTTTACAAAACCTCTATAGATTGGGGAATCCTTAATACTTATGTCTGAGATCATTCTTAATTTCAATCCCTTATGTTTGAGATCAAGTAATTTAGGCGATAACTTTTCGGGATCAATGATGCCAGAAAAATCATTAGTAAGATAGCAGTCAATGCCTATTGTCGCCTTAGATATTGCTTGGAATATGATATCGATAATCGAGTCAGATACTACATTAATCTCATTATCAGTAGAATGATTAGGTGACAATTAACATGTATTTACAGAATTGATTATGATATAAAAGATATGTAGAGAACTCTACCTTTCACAAAATTACAATTAACGTTTGAGCTTGTACTTGTTTGATTTAATACAAATGACAATCAATTTATAATAGAGAAAAATAATTTGATTTGATTTATGCCGGTATTTTTAGATGTTCACAAAGTTCCATTTGCTGAACAGCATTTGAAAGAGTTATGTTCACTTCCTAGAGATGAATTTGGTGTTAGTCATGTTAATCTTTTCTACAACAAAGATGCTGATGTTTGTTTCTGCCTACTCGATGCACCAGATAAAGAATCTGTTGAAAAACATCATACAAAAGCCAATGTCAAATGTGAATGGATAACCGAAGTTCATCTAGCCAAAAAAGAGTTTTAATAGTGTATACGCTAGTATATCATAAGTGAAATTCCAGACTCGTAATTTTTAATTTAAGTGGAATTGAAATATATGTAGAAACCCTTTAAAGTTTTGAGAATTTCATTCGATACTTCCAGTAATCGTTAGGAGCCAAATTAAGTTTTAGTTAGGGTTTAGTAAATGAGTCGAAAGGGACTAAAATGACTTTTCATGTGGGTCCTAATTAGAATTCTAAGAATTTGTGTTCAATACTCGTTTGGTAAATTAAGTTACCCGACTTTTGATTCCTTCACTTCCTGAGCATTATTTAATGATTCAGTTGTCTTCTTGTTCTGAAACGCGAAATATATTATCGTTTGACTTTCCCCAAATTGGATAATCCGGGTAAGGCAAAAAACGATTCTTAAAACCTTGAATTTTTGACTTGAGACTTTTAACTAGTGGATTTATAGGTATGTCGTGCTTCTTTGCATAGTTTCGATCTTGTCGTCTAATTTCCTCGAGATCTTGTAAATGAAACTGAATAAAGGCATTACTCGTTAAATACATAGTTTCAACGCCTTCACCGTCGAACCAGGAGTTTTTTCTTTTTATTCAATTTTATATCCTTTCAAACTTAGACGTAATCCATCTAATAAATCATCATAACTTGTATTTTCTTTATGAAGTGAGTATTCTTTTGCTTGAGCCGTTCTAAGACTGATGATTAGTTTTTATCTGGTGGTAACAAACGCTCGGCTGTCTTCATGAATTGTGATAGACTTTGTATTAATTCATGCCATGCCTTCTCACCCATTTGCTGTTTTACTTTGCCTTGAATCTCATTCCAAAGAGGAATAGCATTGGTTATAGAGTTAGTCCCTTTAGGAGTAATTGTGATTATTCTTGTTCGATGGTCTTTGCCAGATGAGATGTTGATAAGTCCCCGTCTCTCTAATACAGATAGATTTCGAGTAAGAGTTGTTCTATCCATATCCAACTCTCCAGCAAGTTGGGAAATTGTTATAGATGCAGAATTATAGATGGCATATAACACACCCAGTTGCGTAGACAGCAATCCGCTGGACTCGAATGCTTTGTCATAAAGTAATGTTACTGCTCTGGCTGCTCTCCGTAGCTCGCCACACGTACATGCATCCACCGACATTCCCTGTTTTAGTATTGTATTGAGATCTTGTTTCTTCAATCCTAATTGGGTTAACATACACTTATTACTAATAAAAGGCTTGCCTCATAATCATTATAGGCAACACTATATAGATTCGTGTAGATACACTTAAATAAGTACTTATACAATTATAATATACCTAAACACCAACTGGGACTAATGGTTGTGTTCTTGTTCATCACTTCAGATAAGTCCCAGTTGAATTATATTTGTTTTTAGTTTTAGAAAGATATATTTGTTTTTAGTTTTAGAAAAATACATATAACCTAAATTATGTTGAGTTTTAAATAGTTTTTATATAATTCTATGTTCATTTGCTTACTTATTTTCACCACACTCCCCACAAACTTCGTATAATGATTTACTAGATGCTCTTAGACTGTCGTTGAAGGGTTATCAAATAGAATAATATCACGCTTAGGATCTAATCGTGCTTCGCCATTTTGAGTGATTTGACCCACTTTATATACTTCCTTGCGAATTCAATATCATAAATGAATAAAAATAGATTCACTGTAAGTATTACAGCAGGAATTGCCGTCGCCTTATTACTTATTGGAGGAACAGGACCTAATACTATTCTTTTTAGTACTGGATATGCTCAGACAGCAACATTAGGAGCACCAATTTTTGTAGAAAAGGGAGGGGATACAATTAAGAGAGAAATTGGCCCTAACACAACACAATACACTTTTACTTCTAATGGAACGATGAATGGTAATATAGAATACTCTAAAGCAGGGGAGTATGTCAGTATCTCCAAAGGTAACAATATGACATTTGATCAAGGGCATGGAGTACTAACGACCAAGGATGGTAATGAAAAGGCAAACTATACGTTCATAGAAGTGAGTAATGGTACGGCATATCAAGGGGCTTCAGCATATAGTACAAATTCCACAGGCAAACTATCCTCTTTGAATAATATCCTGGTTATATTTAAGGGTCCGACAAACGAGAGTGGAAATTATGCACTTGAACAATGGCATTGGAAGTAGTACTACTATTTTGACCGGTGCTAATGTCATTGATATAGTACCTTCCAAACCTCTTATGATGATTTACTTGATGCATTAAGACTAAGTTTGAAGGGTTATAATAATACGTAAAAATTATTCGAAAGTTAATTTCTAGAAGACTGTTATCCAATTGTTATATTCTTAATAGAAATCAAAGAATCTATTGAGTAAAAAATCAGATAAATGCAGTATGTGTAATCATACAGGTGAATTACACGACTTTGATGAAGTTGGCACTTACTGTTTAATCTGTGAAAGGTATGAGTAGTCATTACCTATACATAGTTTGAAAGGATGGCAGATTGAATAAAAAATCAAGGTGATATCGGTGTATCTATACTTACATGGGAAAAATAGTCCAGATCAAGGCCTGTTACAAACCATATAACAAATGCGATAAGAGCACCATAGCCTAACCACGTCAAGATTTTTCTTTTCTTCAAATCATTATTAAGTTTGACCTTTTCTACAGTATCATCTATTTCCCGTGACGTCACACCTTGATAAACATGTATCACAGTATTATATGCTCTAGAGTTATTTTCTATATCAATATACCCTTTAGATTCAGATTAGATCTTAGACCCATAAGATTAAAACAGCAATCTTTACTATCGCTATAATTACCATTGTTATTACCAACTTCGTTGTGATTATCTCTTTTTGTTGTTGTTTTTGTTTCTTTATTGGTATGTGAAATAAAGATTTATTAATCATCACTTTCGACCAGTTTTGTGTTTAGATTCTTTATTGTTGCGTTATTTGCAGCAATGGTCTTAACAGTATTTTTGTCAACCCATTACTCATTTGCGGGAAATGTCAAATGCGAGGATGGATACGCGCATATGAACTGGGATCCAAAAGACCATGGTTCTAACACTCGGTCATCGAAGGAATTCAAAATGCTTGAATACAAGGGTTCTCTATGTGAGCTTGCAAAGTGCGTTGACATGGTAGAATGCACAGACCATGACGCAGTTGACTGGCAAAAGTTCCAGAATTCACCCGCATTTTATCTGAGTGAAAAGGAAGACAAGGAATGTCTGACCGACGCACATAAACAAGGTAACGGACAGGACGGTTTAGTGGGCTACGAAATCCTTGATTGTGTGAATGGAAAATATGAATAATCCTGATATTCAGGTTTGTAATCTTACTGAATCTAAAATTAATGAAATTATGGTCAAAGTAAAGCAAACAGATTCTACTTTCGAGGCCGATCCACTACATAGTGAAGTAAGATTAAGTTTGTAGTAACGAAATAAAAAGGTTATAAAAAGTAATAAGAAGAATTCAGTTGGCTAAGTCTGACGCTTGCGCTCTATGTCATCACACTAGAGAGTTTCATGTCTTAGATAAAGAAGAATATGGAATATGCCTGAAATGCCATTGTAACAAATTTAAGGAATAAAATTATTTGTTTATCTCCATTTCGGCTTGGAAAACAGTTAAGACAAATATCCTGCTGTTACTGTACGCTTTTCTTCAGTTTCGCATATTAGGACCGAATCCTGTATCGCATCCCTAATATTTTGAATTTTCTTAATCGTGTTTTGCTGCTTCCTCGTTTTCTTTGGATTCTTATCGAGTCGAATTATAAGTTTCGATAACCCCTCAAGACTCTGATCAATCATATCAGAGTCTACCTCTATAGTTTTTCTTGACATTTTCTAACTTAATAGTATATTTGTAAAAACGAAATAAAAAAGTTTGAAAGATTCATCTTAATTACAATAATTCTCTGTCAGTAATAAGGTCTTGTTTGTATATTGTTCTTTCATCAGATCGCCATACATGATAGAATGGCAATTATCATCAGATAAAGCAAATACATAGGCTAGCATTGGAACTGTTATCAATATCAATATCGCGGCTATTAATAACGGAATATTCATTTTACTTACCTTCTCGTGGTGCATAGCGCATTGAGTACAATACTTTCCTTGAAAATAAACAATGTCAAAAGTAGTTAACCTCTTACCACAACGAAGGCACGCTATGAAAGGAGTGCTATTATTGCCTAGTTCAATTCTCAATCTAAATCATCGCATTCTCTTGGATATTTTTTTTCTTGAAAATTATAACAGCAATCAATACACCAGTCATGAAGAGTCTTAGGGTCATTATCAAATTTTGTTTATATGTAACGTATCAATAGTAATAATAATGACAGATACAAATTCTTCAAAAGAACTCAATGCTGGAGGTTACCTGCAACTTACTTTTACAGAGTTCCAAAAAAGAATCACAACGCTATCTCACAGAACCTTAAGAAGTTTATTCCATGGTTTGTAAGTAATGGAGTAAGACTTGAATACTATCATCTTGCTGAAAAAGATACCCAAGAAAC
>JBKPGB010000111.1:0-1238 GCA_046729135.1 Thermoproteota archaeon
GCTTTATTCATACTGTGCAGACCATTCCACCAAAACTTGAACCAAGGATTGGTATCTGCTAGTGATTGCTTGGACAAATACCTCCAGAATTCAATAAGTCTTTCTGCAGAACCCTCATAAGTATTATTTTCCACAAAATAGCTTGTGAGAACTGCCGCATTCATTGCTCCAATTGAGGTTCCTGCTATAATGTTAAATGTTGAACTGTTCTCTTTTCCTTCTTCTTTGTCTTTTTTTGCAAGCCAATAATATAGTGCCTTATATGCTCCGGCTTCGTATGCACCCAAGGATCCTCCTCCTTGCAGTACTAATGCCCTATCTTTTTTTGGAATATCAGTGCTATTCATGAGATTACACCATTGTAATAATTGTAATGACGTTTAAACCCAACGCTTTGTATGACACTATGATTTGGTTTGCAGATTGACTGAATTTCAATCGAGGGCAACTCATATATATTGTCATCAAAGACGTAGTTATTAATAATATGAAAACCAAGAGCGAATCAAAATCAAAAACGTCGTGGTTTTGGGTTTTTCAGATTGCTGTCGGCAGTTTATGTTTACTTTTTTCCGGTGTGATTCTCTTTTATGGAGTGGAAACTCCGGCTGGGGCTTATATCTGGCTATTTTTGGCTGGAATTGGCTTAATAGTACTTGGAGCAGAAAGGCTGGCTAGCGGAATCCTGGCAAAGGGTGTCAAAAGATCATCCCGATTGCTCAATATAGGAGTAGGCGTCGGTCTAATAATCTATATTGGATCGGGCTTCTTCTTTCCTGAATTTGCCACAAAATGGCTTATCTATTTTCTTGGCTTTGGTTTACTAGCTAATGGTATCATAAGAATAGTCACCGGTTTGAAAAAGAAGGAGGAAGAATCATACGATATTTCTTCCGTTGCGTTAGGGATATTGATTACGTCTTTGGCTATAATGGTCTTGGCGTACCCGAAAGTAGGCCTATTTCTGCTTATTGTCATGACGATTATAGCCCTTGCTATAAGTGGAGTACAAATAATACTAGCAGGACTGAGGGGCAGACGCAAGGTGCTTTCACAAAGACATGTGGCCGAACAAGAACCTTCTGCAGAAGTTAGAAAAGGAATTTGGAAGAGTGGATCATGGTTCAGGGATGAAGAGAAAAGATATGTTCTATTTAGGGGAGTGAACTTTGGGTCAAGAAGTAAATTGCCTCCTTATCTTCCAATAGCACCTCTTGACATTGATGATATATCCAAAC
>JBKPGB010000112.1:0-4105 GCA_046729135.1 Thermoproteota archaeon
TAATATAGTGGTTATAGCTGAAGAGGAGAATAATAATCTAAAATAAAAATGCCTGTCGTACCATTCAAATCATAGTGTTAGCTACTAATATTGGGAGCTTCTACGAGAGCCCCTTTTGATCATCTTAGTCGAACTCTACTATCTCAGTTATTTGCCCGCTATTCTTGTCTGATGGTACTTTGAACTCCTCGCATTCTGCTTTCTCGTTGTCAAGGTTTATGATACACTCTAGGCCATTTCCACCTGGATTGATTCCAGTTGCTGCTATGTCTACTCCAAGGTCTGCGTTTTCTACGTTGTCTTCTATGAAGTCGAAATCATTGATATTGTCCTTTAGACTCTTTAGATAAGAGTTCTTGCTTCGTCATCAAGGACAAACCATACGGGAACAACATGGGGACTGCCGTCTTTCTTAACTGTAGCTAGTTTTGCTGTAAAAGTTCCTTTACGAAGAAAACTATTAAGTTCACCTTTTGACATTTCTGCCATTATGACATGACTACCGCCGTTTGAATTCTAACTCTTTTCAATAATGGTCTTCAGGTGGATCAGATCCTTTTCAACCATTTTTATATCTTCGGCAAAGACCTCATTAGTCATCTCTGGTGTCTGAAACACCGTTAACAATATTTCGCTCCCATCATTATTTTTCACTACTCGCATTGGAACATATACCTCCACCCCAGAAGTCAGCCTCACATAGTGATCTAAGATCCCAAAGTTATTTTTTTCCGTGAGCGTAACTTTATTCTGTCCTTGTGGGGTGTCTACTAACCATTCCCCAATTACCTCCTTAATAGATGGAAAAGTGCTAGGAGCCCATTTCGGTAGGTTTTCAAGGTTTGAGATGAAGTCATATACCGTCTTAGGATCGCTTTTTACTGAGGTATTCATCGTCTTTGATTTCATCATACCATCACAAGCTTATGGGATTCTACCTAATAAGCAAATGTATCGTGAGCTTCAATAATTTTGAAAATATTTTATACAATGTTACATTGTGCAAATTATGATCTAGCAAGTATCCGATGTCTGACGATTATATGGAGTATTCACCGGAGAAGAAGAATCACTTTATTTTTTGGAGAAACCCGTTACTGACACAGGAACAGTATGTTAATCATCGACCAAGCATAAACAAGCCACGCACGAATGTAATGATATACTTCAACTCATCTTCACTAATCGATCTGCTCTGTTCAGGAGAAAGATAACCGAGAATAATAGCCTTCACAGTTTCATGTTTATATGGTTCAAGATCGATATCTTCACGTCTTGGATCTGAATTGAAATCTCTTACTATTTTATTCTACAATTTCTTACGAAAATACTCCCAAAACTCATCTGAGCACACGTTTACTATTGTACTCATTTATACTGGATATCAACTATACAAGAAAGGATCTGATCGATATGATTTTGAATGATACAGTACGGCAAGCATTGACTGCGGGCCATCTCGCTCATCTTGTCACACTGAACAAGGATGGCAGTCCTCAGGTCTCTATCGTCTGGGTTGGTCTTGATGGCGATGAAATTGTCTGTGGTCACCTGACTACACATCTCTACCAAAAATAGAAGAATGTTCAGCGCGATGCCCGTGTCGCACTCTCAATGGTGACGGGCGGGAAAACTGATGGATTAGATAATTATCTTGTGATTAATGGTCGTGCCAGAATTACCGAGGGTGGTGCCCCTAATTTGGTGAACCAACTGGCGAAGATCTATATCGCCCCAGGCACAACGTTCGCTCCTGATGGAGCGCCACAGGGATATATTACCCGCATAACTGCTGAAAGTATTCATGGCATTGGACCATGGAGTCAGTGACAAAAATGCTGGCAAAAGCGGGTTGAGGACTAGGCTCCAATTCTAGTTCCAATTCTTGTTTCTTTGAATGTAATATTCTAATACCAGTATCAGATAAAGTCCTGTTTTTTACTATCAAAGATTCGCAACTTCTTTCCTTGCCTCAGCTCTGACCTAGTTTTTCTTTCTCAATGACGAGTATTCGATCCTACCTGACCACTAGGATTCGTATACAAGCTTCAAATCTTTGGAGGTCTTATTCTAGCTGACCTTCAAGTGGGAATGTATCTTTCATAGATGTATTTGACGATATTCTCTTCGATTTCTTGTTGCGAATGAAATAAATCTCTTCAGAAGACTTGCGGGTATCAGAATGTTGTTTTCATCTCCATTGTATATGCTATTGTTGATGTTGTTCCATTTCTTCAACCTACTAGTCGTTAGGGGACATTTTTCTTTGTGAGCTTATTTAGACAAATCTGTAGAGGTAGAATTGTTAAATGTCGAAAACGGTGACCAGAATGAATTGTCTACAAATACCGTCTGCATAATATTTACTGAGAGGGTCGGCAAGATCAGCCAACAATGGATTACCAGAACTAGAGGATCCATCTGCTGGATTAACTCTAAGTATAACTCCAGTATCATCAGGAGCTGGACCGCTTTGGAAGTTCTGAAGCTGTCCTTCCCTTTGTATTTCCCCAACTACTATGTACAGCTGATTATCTGGACCGATCTTTAACTTCCCGCCCGAATTCCTTTGTTTGTTTAATGTTTTTGTGGGTTGCCTTATTTGGGCCTATACAAACAGCTATCAAACCAGGCCTATAAGATACATGATGTGTCCATTCGCAGGCCATCACATCTGCTCCGTAAGGTCCATCTGTCGTGATTAATCCAACGTTAGTTATGAATTTGTTCGATCTTTCATCATTCCAAGGTAAGTCCAACGACTTGTCACATCCATTACTGTTATGACATTATTATCATTAAAGCTAAAATAGTGTTTTCAACAGGTTATCGACATATTATTTAGCTAGTACTTTCGTCAATGAATACTGGTTTTATGATTTTGGATCTTATAACCAATCTGCAATAACTACAGATGATAGAGAGGAGTACATCAAACAATATTCTAAACCTGGTGCAATGCGTGCAGGTTTTAAATACTATAGATCAGTTTTTGAAGATGCAAAACAAAACAAAGAATATGGAAAAGAAAAGCTAGAGATTCCTATATTGACAATAGGCGGAGAAGCAGGTATAGGTAATTTTACTACTACCTCATTTCAAAAGGTTGCAAACAATGTTACAGGAATAACGTTACCAAACACGGGACATTTCATACCAGAAGAAAGACCAAATTTTGTAATAAAACAAATACTTGATTTTTTTAAATAAACACCTTTTTTAGATTTTGATAATCGACCCCTGACTTCCTGAAACTTTCTTATTCGTCTACTAAAAATACACAAAGTCACTTTCTTTTATTTTTATCAAGTAGGTGTTGTCTATAAAATTATCCGGCCTGCCATAACTCTATAATGTTTCAGTCATAACTTTAGTTCCTTTACCGTTACATTCAACCCTTCTATACTAGACTCGTTTGCGAACTTTTGTTTAATATAACTTACAACTCTATTTAGTTCTTGGTTGTAGCGGGGCCAGTGGTTTGTGAGCCATATTTGATATGATTTTAGGACCCAATTTAAGACATAAAAAAAGTTTACTATAGTATCTTTGTCTCCTACACCAGAAGAGATATATCAATTGCAAACGTATGCATCATTGGTATGATACATGAAGTCACAAGGATAAGGAAATGCACTATCGGTACTAATGGGCCTAGCATCCATGGCGCTAATGGAAATAACACTTAGTGGAAAAGGAGATAACCATGTCAGATCATTTTGATGCATTGTTAAGCTTGTACAATCCGGAAAGCGTATCAGCTGCTATTAAGACTCCAGCTGATACGAAGCGGCCAAAAATGGATGCCCGCATAGATATTTGTGATATTTATGCGTTCCAAAAGCCTAAAGATGTCAACCAGTCCGTTCTGGTGCTCAATGTCAATCCTGTTGCGCCAACGTATGGTGATTCGTTTTCATCTGAGGCTGTATATGAGCTGAAAGTGGATACGAACGGAGATGCCGTCGCTGATATTGCTTATCGCTTTATGTTCTCTCCCAAAGAAGATGGCATGCAAAAAGCGAAGGTTCTACGCGTCAGCGGGGAACAGGCCAAAGGCAATGGCAACGATGGCGAAGTCATCTTCCAGGATGTGCCTGTGGCT
>JBKPGB010000113.1:0-5472 GCA_046729135.1 Thermoproteota archaeon
GACAGAATATTTGCCTGCAGTTTCCAAATTTCTATTCTCTTACTAAACAAATCAAAGTCATGAGATGAAATATCCATTGAAGGAACCTTACCTTTAAGATAACTAACCGCTTTATTCGCTATTTCAGTAGTTGGTGTAGCATTTAATTCGTCATTCTTAGTAATGCCTAAACTTTCAAGCAAATTTACATCAGAAGGTGTAATAACGGAAGCCGTAATACGCGGATTCTCCAGTAAGTTACTTTTAGCGCATGGGAAAAAAAATGGAACGCATACAAAATTGAGTGATGATAGAACATCATTAACCGTAATAATTGTCCTTTTATCAAGCAATGCAGTATCGCATGCTTTCAATATCATGATATTTGTCAATGCTTCAACTTCGCCTGCTGAAAGCATAGTATCAACAGCTATCTTTGAAACCATATCTGATATTTGGTTTATAATTTCAGGGGTAGAAGTCAGTCCCAAATCGTTGGTTTTTTTTAGGATTTCTTCTTGGTTCATTCATCGAAAGATAACCTGCGCAATTATTAAGCCTATCCCGATAGGTAATATCAGATTTTGTACAGAGCTAATCAAGAAACGGAATTCTTGCAAAAATGGGAGTTCATTGTATCTTTTTGGCTTCTTAAATTCCATTAAAACCAATTAATCTTTCTTCTCTGGTCTATAAATTCCAAGTTCTTTCAGGACACTGATTACTATGGGAATCTCTAAATCTAATTGCATTGCAATGAATTCTTCACCAATTCCAGATAGATACAGGTTCCTTACGACATCTTTCTTTTCTTCTGAAATCATTTTTATCAGGCAGTGATCGTTTATGATTCATTATTTGGTATATATACTTGACACAACTCCGTTCTGTTTGAATTGGAGAATCAGAAAATCCTATGTTATTAATTCCTCACTTTGATCGTAGCGAATTAAAGATCCATAACAAAATTCAGTTAACTTATTTATTTAATATCATTGATTCGTAAAAACAGAAAATAATGTATATGAGCTGAAAAATTTATGTCAAAAATGATTCTAGTTTCGTAAAGCCAACATCAAGGAATTAAAACTGTTCCGACTAAAATCAGTCATATCTCGACGCATTCGCACTTTTCGTCGCCAGTTTGCTCTAGATAAAAACCTCAAGCTATAGTTATTTTAGATTCAATACTAACTGATAAACCTGAAATTCATCTCTACTCTTTGGCATAACCTATTAATAGTAAGTACAAAAATTATAAACTGACAAACTCTATGATTCTAGTATGGGTATCAAATACAGCTATTGTTGCGTAAAATCCAAAGAACCATCCTTTAGCTGTACCTGGATTGACAACTATTGTCCTTCCAATCTTGTTACTGGCTTTTCTATGCGTGTGTCCGTAAATCACCAAATCATAATTTCCAGAATTGATTAAAAATTCTTTTTTTGAAGAACTGGTACCATGATAAATAACAAGTTTAATACCATCATATACTGCTTCAAAAATCTCTCCTTTGAGTTCTCCATGTATCTTGTTAAAGGCTGATGTTAGTCCAGGAATATCTGTATCATTGTTTCCCAATATACCGACAAGTTTGATACCTGCAAAAGATTCAACAGCGATTGGACTTACAAAATCGCCTGCATGAAGAACGATATCCACATGTCTACTATTAAATTCTTTAACAGCCTTCAGTATATTCTCAATGTTATCATGTGTATCCGATATTATTCCAATTTTCATAATATCTGATAGACTAGTGCCTTTTAATATAAAGTCACGTTTAGTAATTCTATTCAGAATCAATATTGAGTGGCATACTGCCTAGTTCATTTTTATTAATAATAAGTTATTCAACAGTTGTAATTATTTTTATTATAGTTTGTATTCTTTGAATGATTCTAGTTAGAGTAATTTAGCTTAGCCCCTCAATCTATCCTGATTAAATTCCGGACTTCCATATTCACTAATCTTTGGCTTTCTTCCGTGAACCTTTTTATGAACACTTAGTCGCTCTTTTTCTTCGAATTGCGAACCACAAATCTTACATTTAAAGGTCAACTTAAGTTATAACTTCAAACTTTTAGAAAAGAGTTTCTAATCCAATATTAATTGTAGTTCTTTCAATTCTGTGTTTCCTACTAAACCTAGAGTTATTTGTACTAGCATCCACTCAGACATTCTTTCGGAATGAAAGTAAAATCAGATAGGCGCTAAAGATTTATATACTTATAATTAGCATACTAATGATTAGGCGACAGTTGCAATTGCAGTCTTACGACTTTCAAAACAGCATCGGGTTTATAGTTAACCGAACAGCGAAGGTATTCGTCAAGGCTCTTGATTCTGAATTACGTGAAAAGGTAGGAGTAACTTTTGGTCAATGGAAAGTCTTTGTAATGTTATCTATGCAAGATGGTATTAGCCAAAAGGAAATTGCTAATAGACTTGGGCTAGAAGCTGCAACTCTTATCCCAATTATCGATAAAATGGAAAAAGAAGGCTTGGTTGTGAGGCAAGTGGACCAAGCTGATAGGCGAAACAATAGGATATATCGTACAGAGAAAGCTGATGCCCTATGGGATCAAATGATTGAATGTGCATTAAAAATAAGGAAAATAGCGGTAAAAGACATTTCTGAAAAGCACATTACAATTATGCGTGACTCTTTGGGAAAGATCTGTGAGAACCTGAATATCCACTTTAATGTTGGCTGTGACATTAGTGATACTGCTAATTCAGCTGCTAACACATCTATAACTGCCTCCAACAAGAATGTCAAAAAGAAGAAAGTCAAGTTTATAGAAGGAGTAACGTAATTAAAAAATGGAATGGTCATCATCTCAAAAAAATAATGCAAATAAGAAGAGTAACATTCCCTCTTCTGTATATCATAAACAACAGCCTTCCTCATCTGTAAAGATTCCAGCCAGTGCATGGAAAACTCTTGCAATTCTAAGCTGTGTGGCTACCATGGTAATGTATGCCGAAACAATGTTAATACCAGCAATTCCAGACCTTATCAAATACTTTGACGTATCTTATAGTATGTCGTCTTGGATTCTTACAGCATACTTAATTTCAGGTGCGGTTATGACTCCTATTGCAGGTAAATTATCAGATCATTATGGAAAGAAGAAAATATTGCTTATTATAATGGTAATTTATGTGGTAGGTGTTTCTATTGCAGGACTTGCAACAAATATAGTTTTCATGTTAATCGCTAGGGCAATACAAGGAATAGGCTTGTCAATGTTCCCAATCGCGTTTGGTATTGTAAGAGACCAATTCCCCAGAGAGAAAATATCCATAGGTCAAGGTGTGATCACTTCCATGTTTGCATCCGGGGCAGTAATGGGGTTGTTATTTGGAGGCACTATAATTCAAGACTATGGATGGCAAGCTACATTTTTTACAATAATACCCATTGCAATTACTCTTTTAGTGGTAATACGACGTTTTATTAAAGTAGATGAAGAAAGCAGAACTCAACAAGAAGAAGGAGGGTCTATCCAGAAATTAGGAATTGGTATCAAAAAAGGTACCAATATTAGCAGTAAATCATCTGGAAGCCAAATTGATATAAAGGGTGCAATAACACTAGCTATTGCTGTTACTTCGTTTCTGTTAGCCCTGACCTATATGGAAACAGGTAGTGCTGGTAGCAATACTATCAATAACTCATCTGAAATGTCTATACAGGTTGTATCATTTTTTGTAACAGGAATAATTTCTTTTGTACTATTCATAATTACAGAAAGGCGTGCAAAATATCCATTGGTTGACCTTAAGTTGATGTTAAATAAGGCCATTTTGCCTGCAAATTTGATCATCATGATTGTTGGATTGTCCATGTTCATGGTTTTTCAAACTATACCGATTTTAGTAAGAGATCCTCAGCCGCTAGGTTTTGGAGAAGATGTTATTAAAACTGGTGATGTGCAGTTACCATTTGCTGTAGTGCTTCTAGTTTTTGGAGCTTCTTCAGGCTTCATTATATCGAAGTTAGGATCACTAAAACCAATAATAGCTGGTTCTGTAGTTACTGCTATCAGCTTCTTTGGTTTATTGACATTCCATTCAAGTGAATTATTAATTTCATTAAACCTTGCGATTCTCTCTATTGGATTATCCTTGACTAGTGTTGGAGCTATGAATGTGATTATTCTTACTACACCAAAACAGTTTACAGGAATCTCGCTTGGTACAACTATGCTTATGAGAATTATAGGAAGTTCAGTAGGCCCCGCTCTTGCAGGAATGTATATGCAATCACACCAATCCCCATTAGATATCAGCGGGATTATTCATTCTTTCCCGTCATTGGAATCATTTAATATGATTTTCCTCACTGCTGTAGTATTTTCAATTGCGTCAATATTCCTTGCAATACTGTTAAGAAGGAGAGTTATGAGAATGTCCATACCAAACCTTGCTTAAAAGATAAATCCAAAACTAGAACTGGAATTAGAAGTTAATAATATAACATAACCGTTTGAGTAAATTCTGATACATCAGTCCTTATGAACCGATAAACCACATAAATTGAGCATGCAACATTTGACTAAGGTCTGTCTTATCTAAGTGCTAAGCTCATTGTAACTCAAACTATAATAAAGATATAACACTATTTAATACACGTTGTTCGAATGCTAGCCAATGACATTATGAACTATTATAAAATTCTAGGAGTATCTCAAGATGCAAAATATAGAGAAATTAAGGCCGCATATAGGCGTTTAGCTTTGAAATATCATCCCGATAGAAATAGTTCGCCTGTTTCTGAAAATAGTATAAAAATAATAAATGCTGCTTTTGAAGTTCTTTCAGATAGAGATAAAAGAAGGCAATACGATGAGAAGGCAATCTATAATAATAAAGCAAATAAGAAAAAGGATCAAACTCAATCGTCTTCATCTTCTCCTCATGTTAATAGTAGTAATAATACTGTTTATTCTAATTCTGACCGTAGCAGTAGCGATTATGAATTTCATAATACCGATGTAAAAAAAGGTAACAGAAATGAAACTGATATCAAATCAGGAAACGTATTATCGTTAACAAATATCTTCCATAAATCAGTAGGTCATATTCATATAACTATAGAACCTACACTTTGCATGGCTTTTGGAAGCTGTGAAACACTTGCTCCAAATGTGTTTGTAGTTGACAAGGACAAAATGATAAATCCAAAAGCAACGCTGAAGTCAGGAACTGGTGATGATTTCGAAGCGATACTTGCTGCAGCCCAGACATGCCCTACAAAAGCAATTATAATTAGGGACAGATATACCGGAGAACAAATTTATCCCTGATTCAGTGATAAATAATAAACGAAATAACAATAATATCGGTAATAACATGATATGAAAGTGCTAACAGTAGCATCAATTACTGTAGGGAGTTCCTATTAGTCCAATTGACAACATAGGATATACTGAATCCCATGGCAATTCCCCCAAACAATTTTGAGTAATTCATTGAAATAA
>JBKPGB010000114.1:0-1410 GCA_046729135.1 Thermoproteota archaeon
ACTGGTGATAAATACCTAAACCCTTTGTTTTAATTCCTATTATTACCTGAAGAACCTTCAGTCGATAGGTTTCCGTAAGATAGTAACTAGTTTACCTGAAAAGCCGATTAAATGATAATTTTGTTCTTTTTGATATCTTAAGTAAGACCAACTTAATATCTTATTCCTACAGTAAAAAGGGTGGACCTGCTCTTTCTAAAGCCGCAAGGCGTCCCTTCCAACCACCTGTACGATGGGCTACTGAGACTTCATAGACACCACGACGCACAGCTAGGATTGGATCATCAGATGGTTCAATACCATCTGTAAGGCGTGTAGGATCGTGCAACATCACGGGATCGCCGATCTCTTCTACTGTTGTTGGTCGCCTCACCTCAAGCTGCCCTATTCGTACACGCTCACGATCGTCGGGCCAAGGTGCAGTCGGATCATCAGTCGGATCGCCTTCTCCGGCAAGTTGCAAAATAAGATTGAAAATCACCGGAGCCTTTCGGAGACGTGCCTCTAGTTCTTCAAAGAGATATGATGGCGACTGCTTCTGGAGTTCTTCAAGTGTCTGACTAGCAACTCCTGCTTCAGGCTCCCAGTGATATCTAGCGTACTGCGCCTCATCCGCTGCGTTTACAAATCGAAATGCGTGAAGTGCGTGAAAGATAGTTTGGGCAAAACTGACCGGATATGGAAGACTCTTAATTATCTGTACTGCCTTGGCAGTCCATGGATGGGTAGCTAGGACTTGCATGAATTTCTTTTCGTCTGGCCTACCAGTAACAGCATCAGGCTTAGCTGCCGTGAGGAATTCAAGCATCTCATCCGGAGTACGAGTAAAAAAGACCGGGATCGTTAAGCCGATTAGGTCGGTTACTGTGCCATCTGGAAGATAGAACTTTACAGCCATCGAGGGAGACACTGCAGGTCCCAAAGGATTACCAGATGCGCTGTGTCCATGGCGTACAGTTACTGGGACAGGCTCACCTTGTAGATGTACTGCACGGCTTAGCTTCTTTGCTTCCGGAGTAGCCTTGAAGATGGCAGCATAATAGCGTCCTTGAGCATGCACCCCGCGATAGCCCGGATGAAATCCCTGAAAATTCTGATGGATCAATTCAACCAGTTCTGCTGCTCGACGGTATTGACTTGGAGTCATTTTTTCTATCCTATTATCTAACTGCTAGCGGCATCTAACAAAACATCCAATCCACTCTTAACTTTCATTGCCTTCCGTATATCTCGCACCGATGCATCCGGGTAAGCACTGTAAAAATATGTCGAAGTGATTTGATGTTTAACGATATAGTCCTTGATATCTGGACTCTTTATTCCAGGATAGTCATCAACCTCTCCAAACGCAAGATCAATATAGTCGGGAATGAGTGCAGCAAAGTCATTAATGTACGCATCCCAATCACC
>JBKPGB010000115.1:0-10570 GCA_046729135.1 Thermoproteota archaeon
GTCTCAGCTTTTTTGGATTCCGTCGTCTCAGCTTTTTTGGATTCCGTCGTCTCAGCTTTTTTGGATTCCGTCGTCTCAGCTTTTTTGGATTCCGTCGTCTCAGCTTTTTTGGATTCCGTCGTCTCACCAGTAAGAGATAGGTTTCCCTCCAAGAGTAAACAGTTTATCTGATATATCTCTTCGGTAATCATATTCCCTCTGACGAGTTTTCTCTTTCTAATCCCCTCACGATCATCTTTCATCCCTGCGCCTTTCGATAATAGTACATATTTTTTTACCCCACCATGAACATCCTTTCGAATAGGTGTTCCAGATTTATCACTTCCTCCTCTTAATTGGATCTTACTGGAAGTAATACCAACAACTGAAGCATCGACAATTTCTCCCACTCTTAAACCAACTAGGGGTTGAGCCTCTTTGTCTTTTAATTCCTTGCTAATACTTTTACCGTTTTTATCAGAAACTACTATTTTAAAGTGTGTCAATATGAAATCAACCAATATTATAGCATTAATTAATCTTTTCGACCTGAATTGTCTTAAATATTTTAATAAATGTAGATATCAAAAATATGTTAAGTGGAAAGCGAGAATAAAGAGGATAAGGAAAATGTAAGAAAGTGTCTTCGATGTGGATTCGCAATGTTTAGTATCCAAAGCTGTCATCTTAGGTGTGAAAATTGCGGATCGGAATTGACCTGTTCTGATAAGGGGTCGTTTTGGTAAAATCAAATTAAATAACTGGAATTTGAATTGAATGAGGTAGATTTAATCTAGTTGATTCTAATTTAACCTAATATCATCCATTTTCCTTAAACTGAAAATTATCTGCCATATTCTCGGCCTTAGATTTCATTATATTGATATAGTTTTCATAGTTATCTGAATAACCACAATTTTCGCACTTAACTGCCGTCATTTCCTCATTTACCTGCGCTTTGTTATTGCACTTGGGGCATTTAGCATCGAGCAAATCAAGTCTAAATCGAGTTTTCTTATTATTATAGTTTAAGTGTTTATCCCTGCATGCTGGATTGGACGAGTAGGGGGGTTGCCTTGACAATTATGATCTCTGAATTAGGATTATTTTTATTGAGCTTTTCAAAATCAGACTTGGAACACGAAAGTACTATGAGCTTTTTTTCACTTGAATAAAAGTCAAAAATAGAATCGTGCCTCTCCACCTCTCCTACATAATCTTTCAATCTTGATTCTAATGTAGATATTATTTCTAATCTATCTCCTCTCATTTCATTAGGATCGAACGTCCAGGAAATTATCGCTTTTGTCTTACTTGCTTTCAATTCAAATCTCTTTAGAATAATTTTAATTTGTTCTGTCAAGTGTTTTATATAATTCTCAATAGTGGCAATATTGCCCTTTACCAGGAGGGTCAGCGGTGAAATTCCAGCTAAAGAAGATAAAATAGTATTCAAGTCAAATAAACCAACTACAAGATCGTCAAGATAAATCTCATCAAGGGATTCACTTTCCATCATTTGAGATTGAAAAGTATGATCAGCAAATTTACAAATTTCAAATATAGGTGACATTAAGCCATAGTATCTTAAGATCCTAATACAATAGATATACTCTGCAGACTCGATATCTACTATTTTCATCGTACTGTCAGGGTAAAGTCCATTCAATAAGCTTATCAAGTTTGAATTCACTCGGGATTTAGTTGTTCCAATAATGGCCTCAAATAGAGTAGAGGATATAGAACTTATTGGCATATAATGATAAAAAATGTTTTTACCAATACTGAGGCCAGTTTGACGTTCAATTAATGTTATATTTTCATTATTTACACCAATACCTGCAGGAACTGCGTAAATAATAGAACTGTTCTTGTTGACATGTTTTATCACATCTTGAAATTTAGATCCTATGTGATTCTTTGCATCAGGCCATGATTTTCTTATTCTTGGAGTAAAAAAAATAAAAGAAGCATTATTGATTGCAGCATCAAATGGCTCAAAATCTAAAAGTGTCTCGTCCTGAATAAACGACGTTACACTAGAATATGACTTTGCAATATCTGGTTTAAGCGTAATAGCCATTCCTGATGAGTCATCAATAATTGAAACTGGTATTCCTTTAGTGGATATATGAGATGCTATTTTGTATCCCTCAGTACTTAGTCCGTAAACTGCTACCTTCAATGACTCAGGACTCAAGGGTAACACCAACTCCAAAAAGCATATTTTGTTCCTGAACCAAAGTTAAGATTGGTTGAAGAAAAGTTTTTTCCATCAGGTTACTTATACATGATGTTTGCGAATCTGGTTCGATGTATTAACTCCAAAACAAGTTATGTTCTTTAAACACGCAGTGCATACTCTAAAAGAAAAAGATCACGAGCTCCTTTGTACGGGAAGGCACTATCGAGAATGTGTAAAGTTATCTAAACTAAAGAAATTTGAGTTAAAAATAGTTGGGAAATATGGCGGTTCATCAAAATATGCCAAACTGAGAGCAAGTTCCAGCAGAATTTTTGATTTGGCAAACGAGATAGACAAATTCCAGCCTGATCTGTGTGTAAGCTTTTCCTCACCGGATGCGGCAAGAGTTGCATTTGGTTTGCAAATTCCACACATTACGTTTAGTGATTCACCGCACGCATATGCTGTTAAAAGGTTAACAATTCCGTTTGTTAATTATCTTTTATGTCCTTGGATTATCCCTTACTCTGCGTGGAAAAATTTAGGTATGTCGAAAAATCAAATAATTCGATATCATGCACTTGATCCAGTTGCGTGGATAAGAAGAGAAACAAGAAACTTAGATGATGGGAAACTAAGGAAGAAATATCATCTTTTGAAGAGTAATACTATTGCAATTAGACCTGAAGAGAGTAAAGCATCCTACTTAATAGATAAGGATAACAATGTGAATAATATTTTGGAATCTATAGTTGAAAACTTCCATAACACAACAAATATCCTGGTCCTATGCAGATATCACGATCAAATAAGGCAGTTCAATGAAAAATATGGCGATAAGATTAGAGTTTTAGAGAATGTAGTTGACGGATTGGAGCTTATTTCTGTTGCCGATATCTTTGTTGGCGGGGGTGGCACTATGACTGCCGAATCGGCATTGCTCGGAAAACCGACTATTTCAATTTCTCCGATCAAATTTTATGTTGATGATTATCTAGTCAAAACGCGTCTTATACATAAGGTTACTAATTCATCTCAAGTTGTGAAACTATTACGTCATATACAATATGATAATGCATTTAAATTAAAACAAAAAAATCATGCAAATCGAATATTGATCCGAATGGAAGATCCAGTAAATAAGTTGATGAAAATTGTTGATAGATTCGTAGCTTTATAAATCAGAAATTCTATAAAAAAATGCCCGGCAGCCCGGTAGAGAATTAAAAACCGCTGAATGTAGTGGCCAAGCATAGAGGCCTTTGGAGCCTTTGACCCCAGTTCGAATCTGGGCCGGGCTAATTCTAGTTTTAGTAAAATTTGTCTAATACCAACAAAACGTAACTTAAGGTTCTACTGGATACAAACATTAATTTTTCTGCAGCACTGAGAATCATAATTGTTGATAAAAGATTGTATGACTAGATTGAATAGAATTACTGCCTTACCTTTTTTCTTTAGTTTGTCATAATAGAATTTAAAGTTAAAACATATACAATAAATTCTTCAAAACTTGTACGATTAATATACAAACTTTACCCTTAAAAATACGAAAATACTAATCAGAGATTATATTCTTTTGTAGTATCAATAAGTTCGTTTATATTTGAAAAAAGCTGCAAAAATCTTAGCCCTTTTTCAGTAATTTTATACAAATGTTCTTCCTCTTCAAGTTTTATTAACTCGTTTTCGAGCATTATTGATAAATATTTTTTGAGCTGATAATGAGAGAGAAATGATTTGTACATGATTGTCGTTATTCCAACTCCTTTGGGGTTATTTGCAGATTGTAAAATTGACGCAAAAATATCTGTCCGGCTTCTATATTTCATTTTTAATGCTTTTATAAATACACAATCAATTTTAATATGTCTTATGGATGTCCGTACACGCACTTATTACGTGCGATCTTTGGGAGGCAAATGTAAAAAGTAATAAGCAAATAAAATTATTACCTTTTCAGGATTGGAAGACACCCAAATCAGATACAAGATAACTCAACTATCCGATAATGGTTTTAACATAACACTGTCTCTAATTGAAGATATCGAACTAGAATCCGTGTCGCAACAACAACTAATGCTAGAAGCTATTGACAGATCGATATCTGATGAAGAAGTTAAGAAGCAGATAAAACCGATTCTTGAAGCCATTCTGCGATCGCAACCTCAAACTGTTATCAAGACTTATCCTAAGACAGTAATTCAGATTAATATGTCTAAAAAAAAATACGAAAAAATAGGCAGCCCTGTCGTGGGAAACAAGATTCTGATTGATATAAAAGCCGATACCAAATAGTATGTCTAGTACTTCTGACTCAGATATTATATTCTAATTTGGCATTACCGTATCGCATACCGGGTAATTAATTCAGTTTTAATTGAGATGTTGACATAATAAATTTCAAAAACTACACGGTGTACATTATGCCACCTGATACTATTGGAACTGCATCTATGTTAGCAACTTCTTTTATCCTAGCTATCAAAGCATTGAACCAAAGGCTATCAATTCCCTGACTCCAGATCGTTATCTTCTTGTAATCTCTTTTAACCCCATCATTAAAAAAACCGTTACAATCTTCTACAGTGATATTGTTGTACTTTTGACTTATTTCATCAATCAATCCTTCAGCCTGACTTACAAGGTATATTATTGTTAGCGTGGGAAAAGGAATAGTATTCGTAGCTGTTGAAGAAATATCCTCTGCCATCCTATTTCAAGTAATTATTTTAATAAGATCAATATCTTGTTTTCGTAATAATTCTAGCATTGACAGTCTGCTTATTAGCATAGTTTCCACATAGGTTGATAAATTGACCTAAACACAGATATATTTCTGGCTTATTAGATCTTCAATGAATGATGTTGATTTCTTGAACAGACTGTTAGCAATAAATCCATCTTTGAGGTTTACAGGATTGGTCGAAAAATCTGGCCATCTGTGTGCGAGTGTAATTCGGCAGGGAATTAATGAACATCTTAAAGGCAGAAATCCAGAAATAAGTTATACTCAATCGGCGTATATAGTTGAATTGAGGAAGATATTTGAGAATGAGTTGGGGAGCCTTAAATCAGTTATTTACATTTATGATAAAGTAGTAATGTTTAGCATTCCGATAAAAAATCACATAGTCGTTTTTTCAACAGATAGGAATATCAATATTGATGATGTCTTTCAACAAACACATTCCTTCATAAAGAATACTGAAACCGAGTTAGACATTGCACTTGATGTCAAAAATATTGCTCAGGACAAAAAAGAGAGTGTCAGGAATTTGTATGATTCTGGAATATCTGAAGAAATGATAGCAGAACAGGTTGACCTAAATTTAGCAACTGTCAAGAGCTTGATAAAAATCATTACGACAAAATAGTTCATTACCACTTTTTCACGGCTAATTATCTAGTCATGTATTAATTTTAAGATGACTAACTACTAGGCGATTGAATTCTAGCCATATGCATTCATTTCGCTTTCTGTGTCTTGAGTCTTTATCTTGGTTATCTCTTTTTCAATTTTTTCAGCTTCCTGTAGTAGCAATGGTACATTACATGACACTCCTGGAACAAGTCTACTTATTGTTGTAGACAATTCTGCTGCGGCTCTAAAATCAGGAATTCCTTCTATGATTTTTACCAACAGTATTATAACGTCAATGTTTAATTGCGAGCTCTGATTTAAGAGAACTGCTGGAATCCCCCCAATAGTGCCATTTTTTAGTAATGAAATTTTCGAATCTTTTAGCCTGTTTCTCGCTTGTGATGTATTGCCAATCCCCGCAATTGAATATTCAGTTGAATTAACATCTTTTGCTTGCTGAGGGTTAACTATATTGCTTGAGCTAATGATAAGATCACATCCGTTATCCACCGCCCAATTTAACATAGTGTTTCCAAGAAAGAAATAAAGTGATGGGTCTATGCTTATTTCTGAGATAAAAATTGATGTCTTCAACTCTTCATTTGCATATATCCTCACTGGAAAATAAGGAACAGAATTCCTGATTACAGATAGCTGCGAAAAATAAGATGATTCTATCGTTGCGATTAATTGCGTATTTATTGAGTGTAAGATACATTCAGAGGCAATGGTATTAGTAATGCCAGATGTGGCAAAGCCATCTATCACTGTTCCACCTTTGAGATTCATTTTTTTTAGAGTTTTAATCACGAGCATCTGAGAATTTGACATAAATTTAATCTAAAGACACTGATTTAAGAATCTTAACGTACCGATTGCAAGAATGAATCAGTATTCTTAAATTATCAATATCAAATGCAATATCCAATCTTAGAATATGAGCAACCTTAGGATTTTTTCGAATTTCTCATAATTCATGTCTCTTTTATAATCCCTAATACATTTCATAATAAGTTCCCTATCCTTCTCGATTGAACCTTTGAGTCTGCTAAATATTGGACCATGTAGAAATATCGACTGACAAACGCTAGTTACATTACTGGCTCTCCTGCCTGTACTAGATGATTCAAAATCCAAAATTGTCGGTTTCCCTTCTTCCGATACTTTTATGTGACGATCAAGCCTATTCAGCTGACCATGATCAAGTTTAAGGCAGTCTAAAACAAAACATTGATTAAGGATAGTGGCAGCACATTTTAGAATTCTATCATTTGCAGTCTTATTTGAACCATACCAATCTACAATATTGAAACCTCTGACAAATTCCATTAATATAAAATTTTCAGAAAAATTTACAAGAAAAGGACCAATCCCCATGGAATTTGCAGCCGATTGATATACCACCTCATCATACATGTTGGGTCTATTTGCATCGGTTCTCCTTATCTTTAGAACAAAATATTTCTTTCTAGATTTAACTAATGTTACCAAACCAACAGAGCCTTTACCAAGTATGCATATTCTGTGTAATTGAACTTTACCAAATGAGAATACAGAGTTAATATCCAAGGTTAACAACTCTTTCATCCTGCTGTAATAAGTATTTTCGTCAAATAAGGGATAAGTTAGCAAAAGTTTTAGACTTTCCCTATTATCAATGTCTAATAAATTCTCCATCACGAATCATATGATTAATAGCATTGGAAATAAAATTACTCAACTTTTTCTCATTTCCTATATAAATAGAGTAACCATTTTTAAGATCCTGTGAAATGCCAGTAGGCTTTCCTGATTCAAAGTTGTTTTGAATTATTTGGTTTGTATGTTCTTTTATTGACGTCTTCTCTCTCTCTTCTATACTTACTATTGTCATATCGTCGGTCCATGTCATAATAGATTTCTCTGCCCTTTTCTTGATAAATGAATCTGTTTCGTTTTTTAGAAATATTTTGGGTCCCACATTCAGATTTATTTTTGAGAGATTTGTATATTTTATCATAAAAATGAATGTTGCATGTTCCTGTTCATCAGTATAACAAAATTTCTTGATTATCTCAAATCCTGCATTTGCCAGCTGCTTTGAGATGCTAGTTAGTCTCTTCTTAAGCTGCCCCCACAATATATCGGGGCTTCTCATTTGGATTTTAAAATCAATTATTAACAAATTTGATTTGATATCACTTACAATTTTTGTATTAGACTTGCTCGAAGTCATAAAAAATTTCGTAGAAGGTGCTTTTAGAAAAAGTCTTGAGGCCAGAACAAATTTTGCAAGACACTCTGCTGAAATTGCGGCTCCCAGGTTTCTATTTGAATCAATAGGATCAATTATTGTTATGGGACTTCGAAATTTTTCAATTAAGCTTTGGTCTGGCGAATCAAGTGAAACAATGTAGTTTGGTGTGAGTTCAGCAAATGTTTGGAGAACATTTCTGAATGAGCCGTATTTCAAAATAAGTACTTCTGTTACATATCCACTAAAACCTGAAACGGATATCTGAGAACCATATATACCAATTGATTTTAAGAATTTTTTTAGCACCCTAACTTCACTTTTCAAAAATTCGTTTAACTTCGTCTCCATGAAAATAGTATGAAATGGAGATCTGTCTGCGGCACTTTTCCATTTATTTACCTGAACCTTGTAACATGGTACTACGTTTATTCTGATTCCATTTACCTTTCCATCTACCTTCCCCTCAACATACGGATGTTCAGAATATCGTAAATAGGGACTGTATTTTTTCAAAGCATGGAAACCGACCGATTTACCTAGTTCTTCAAATTCATTTCGTTCTACTGTCGGTTCTATCATTACAAAAAAGTCTATGTCAGTATCATTTTCAAGCCACGTGCCTTTGGCAAACGAACCACCAACTATCACCTTTAAGATTCTCTTGTCATTAAAGTTCATTATTTCTTTCTGAATTTCTTTTGATATTTTTTCTAACTCGTTCCGTCTTGATTTTGGTGGAGTGGAGGATTCTGATATCATTCGTGTAACTTCATCTATGCTATTCATTTGCCCTTCACAGATATTATGTTCTCATATATAGGACCATGTGATGTAGTCATGCTCTTTTTTACAGAAATTGTATCAATTCTATCACTAATAGTAAAATCGGATTCAATGTTATGTAGATTCAAATTTAGGGAAACCTTCCTTGTTCTAAATAGTGTTATGTGTGGTATTATCTCTTTTTCTATCTCTTTTTCTAACTTTAAGTCTAATTCTATTAATTTAGATATCACGTTATCTGACATCTCGTTGAATGCATGCCCTGTTGCTTCATCCAATCCGAGCCACACGACTTTAGCATGATTATTATTTGGAAAGGCTCCTATCTTGCTATAATTAATTTTATATGAGTGAAAGTCAATCTCAGAAATTTTGGTAACTATATTATCAAGTATAGAATTATTAACTTCACCAAGAAATACAAGCGTAAAATGAAAATTTTCTGGCCGCACCAGTTTTAAATTTTTATTATCCAACTTCCAATAGGAGACCAAATTTTGTTGAATCTTTTGAATTTCATTTTTTTTATAAATTTCTGCAGCGACAAATACTCTTGGCACAGCAGCAAATTATCTAACTAACTAATATTAAAATTTGAACAAGCATATACTACGTTTTTATATTTAAGAAGCCCCCTTTTAGGGGTGCAAGAGCAAGAACAAGACGTAGAATTCTTCTTTGATTCAATAAAATCTGAACAGACTAGGATAAAATACTCGTCGTATTTTAAGAAATACCTGGAAATTACTCGGATAAGCAATCCGTTAGCAGAAAAAGACCCACGAGTGATTGACCGACAGATAATTGATTTTATCATAAAGATGAAAAAAGAAGGCAAGAACTGGGGTGCAATTCACAACTATGTTAGTATGATTCTAGCATTTTACAAGATAAACGATATTATTTTGAATACAACCAAGATAACGAAATTCATGCCCGAGCATAGGAAGATAAAGAAGGATAGAGGTTATGGGCATGAAGAAATTTCCAAAATGCTGGAAATAGCAGACGAAAGGATGAGGGTTGTCATCCTGCTGCTCGCTTGTACTGGTATGAGGATTGGGGCAATTCCTTCATTGAAAATCAGGAATGTAGACGACGTAAAAATTACAGTCTATGAAAATGATAAGGAAGAATATGTGACATTCATAACTCCAGAATGCAAGAATGCAATTGATTCGTATATAGACATGCGGTCAAGATACGGTGAGAAAGTAAATGACAATTCATTTTTGATAAGGGAACAGTTTGATATACGCGATAAATTTGCAATTGGCACCTGTAAGGGTATTGGCAGGGAAGTGTTACAATGGAAATTAAGAGATATTGCAAGACGTTCTGATGTGAGGACTAAAGAAGTTCCTATTGCTCATGGATTCCGTAAGTTTGCGATGAAACAGTTGGTAAACTCTAAAATCAATCCTGAAATTAGAGAAATGTTACTCGGTCATAAGATAGCTCTGGCATCTTGTTACTATAGACCTAGTGAGGAAGAGATTTACGCTGAATATGAAAAAGCAGTAAATAATCTAACTATCAATGAAGAGAATAGATTGAAGATTAAGGTGAATCAACTGACTGAAAGACAAGATGAAATCGAACTGATGAAGTATAAACATGAAAAAGATATGATAAAGCTGAAAGAGCAAATAACCAAGGAGGTAAAGAAAGAAGTAACAGAGCTATTGATTAGGATAAAACCTGAAATAATTAGAGAAGGAATGTCTCTAGTTCAGTGAATTATCAAGAGACCCTATCTAATTTTATCTGTTTGGACTTCATAGCTCTAAGAGTAGGTAACAAGTAACCGTCACGAAAAATATCAAAGAGTCTAACGGCAGCGTTGCTCATACTACTAGGACGTTTATCCTCAAGATAATGCATATCATTTTTTGATAAATTAAACTTGAAGACACGCTCTGCAAAAACCTCAAAGTGAGTAACCACTGTATCCCAAAGGTCGCCTTTCGTTATTATGCCCCAGTCTCCAGAATCTGGTAGACCTGAATATTCCACCAATAAT
>JBKPGB010000116.1:0-14732 GCA_046729135.1 Thermoproteota archaeon
GACATTGGAGATTTCATACGCTCTTCAGAAATATGTTCCAGTTAACTGGAAGTCCTGTTTGCCACCATTTTTGAATTTCCGATTTAAGAGCTTTAACTATTGAAGTTCTGGGAATTACCATTATGATAATAAATGTCTAAAACTGCAGTAATCATATTATTATTTCTCTTGACTTATCTCCTTTGCAACAGCATCTATATTCAAATCATTCAGATCAAGCATGGCCGGTAAGTTGGCTACCGGCATATAATTAGGGTAGAGCGATTGTAAATCACTTTTTATTTTTGTTTTACCATCTTCAGTGATATTTCCTGCTTTTTCTCCCCCTACTCCTATTGCTGATTTTATTTGTTGTTCAATTAATGATCTGAATGTATTGATGTAGCTTAATTGTAGATCTAGTAAAGTCGCAGGTGATCCAGATTCACCATGTCCTGGAAACAGAACTTTTGCATCTGAGTAATTCTGTTTTATATATTCTATCTGTTTAATCCAGTCAGAAGTGCGACCCTCTGCTAAGAAAGGAATCATTCGATTATTGACCACATCTCCTGTAAACAATATCTTTTGCGAGGGAAGATAAATAAGAGTCATGTCACCAGCTTCTCCTGGTCCAAGATCCTCAAAATTCCAAGTTATTCCATCAATGGTGACATTTTCACCTGAATTTACAATCCTGTTAGGTAATACAATTTGATCTGCATAATCGTTACCGTGAAACTTTTTCGCTAACTCTATCTTTCCACCCGTATCAGTTTTCATAATATTATAGACCGATTGAGTCGAGTATATTGGTACATTGGCGATTCCTTTTAGCAGGACTGCCGTTCCACCTATGTGATCAGGATGAGGATGTGTAATAATAATACCTAGAATAGGCTTGTCTATCTTATTGACTTCACGTAGAAGATTTTTAGCCTCAGACAACAATTGTTGTGTATCTATTATGACCACTCCATTTGCACTTTCAACAATCCATGAGTTGACTGGCCCAGGAGGTGAGGATGTATAGTTGTGAATCTGAGGAAAGGTTGTGTCTGTATTTGTTTTGTTGTTTGTTGGCGGTGAAGAATTCACCTGAGCAAATACATATTGTTGCTGTGATGTTACATCAATAGAATTAATAAGAAATATTACCAACATACCCGATGTCACAACCGCCAATAGTAGTATCAGTTGCTTTCCCTGAAAGTTCAGATTTATAGAAGGTACAACCTTTTGCTTTTGCCTAGTTTCTTTTATCTTGTCATGTACGAACATCAAATGATTAAAAGAAACATCAGCTATAAAAAAATGTAAGTGAAGTGCATGATAGTGGCTAACTAATTGGTAATTGCTTCTAGTATTCTCCATATGGACAGAGAAAAAATATGATTTGTTTAACACCGTTTTTGAATTTCCGATTCAAGACCTTTTAAGTATTGAAGTTCTGGAAATTTTTTAGCTACTTCTACTTTTGACCTTTGAAGCCACTAAAGTCAAGTATAACCAAAGGTTCGCTTCCGACTACCCACGAATTATGTCCAGGTGGAACATAAGCGACATCTCCACGACCAAACTCTTCTTCAGTTCCATCATCTAAAGCTACTTTTAATCTCCCAGAAATAACGTAATGAGTATGTGGTAACTGGCAACTATCGGTTTTTGCAATTGGTTTTATAGATTTTTCCCAACTCCAACCGGGTTCAAAATATCCTCTACCAATGGTAGTATCCCCAACTTTTGCAATCTCAACTTTCCCTTTCTCAAAAGTTATTGTTTCATCTGGTAAAGAGTCTAGACTTTTTTTCTCCATCACGGCTGATTTACTCATAAATACTATCCTAATAGCATAGTATAAAAGTTTGTAAGGGAAACTTAGATAGAAATATAATAATAAATTAAACCATTAGTTGTTTTTTACATCGTATGGAAGAAGATGATCACTTATGTGTTTGTGGTCATATTAGAGGTCAACATCGGCATTTGTTAGCGACGGAAATAAGGTATCCATGTTTACAATGTACCTGTCCTAATTCTAGGAAAAGATAGTTTAGTATTATTTATTGGATGAGTTTTATAAGACTAAAAATTTCAAGTGTTGCCAGATAAGCAAAATTCTTTCCTTTGAGCAACTGAATTACAGGTTCTGTCATCTGACTCATGATAATTCCTTTAGTGATATAGTAAAATGCATATCTAATAACGATTATGCTATTTTATTCAGATTTCTGAGCCTTCCGTGAGATGGCAATGACAGCTGTATTTTAGACAGTCTCTCTAGAAAATGATGAACTACTTAAAGATCTGTGCTTCTTAATAGAAAAATTAGGTAGATTCGTAATTATGAATAGATTATGAATAGGTTACTAATTACGGTATCAATAATTCAGGTTCTGTTTGCCTTTTATAACAAGGTGTCGTATCTGAAAGAGTTACTTAAACAACTAACATCATGTCGTTAGCGTTTATTGAATCGGGCAATTGAAAATTTATTTTGACATCTGAGAGAATGCTTCTTGAGCCGCTTTTTTCATTTCCTCTTCTGATAGGTCTTTTATATGAGTAGCTATATTCCATCTGTGTCCGAAGGGATCTTGCAGTTGGCCATGACGGTCCCCCCAAAATTGATCCGTTACCGGATCTAAAACTTTTGCACCTAAGGAGACTGCTTTTTCAAATGTGGTGTCAACATCCTCAACATAAACATACATTGATACCGGGCTTCCTCCAATCGAATTTGGCGAAAGGCTTTTCATCTCTGGAAATTCGTCACACAGCATAATGACAGAATCGCCAATCTTCAGTTCAGCGTGGCCGGTCCTACCGTCTGGGGTTTTCATATGGTTACGTTCTTCAGCGCCGAATGCTTTTTTATAAAATTCTATTGCCGCATCTCCGCCTTTCACTGTGAGGAAAGGAGTTATTGAATGATAATTTCTTGGGATTTTTGCTTGGTTCATTGCTGAATATTAGTTATTATATTATTTATTTTTTCTCAGAAACTGTTGCGTAAAAATTTGTATTCAGACCCTCTTTCTGACTCAAACGCTTTTCATAGATCTGGTGTGGACACAACTCTTCAAATATGTTCTTGTAGTTTGTCGGAAAGTTGAGCCCGTAATCGCTCTTCTCCCCTATGATTTTCTTTTCACGTTCGATTGTTATCAACATTCTTCCAAGGTTAGACAATGCCTAATTACTTCATAATGTTTCTTAGTCCCAGTAGTATATATTGGAAAATACCTAACTGTTATATCATAATACCGTACAAAATATGAGGGTAAGTCTAGTAAAATAGTAAAATAGAGAGAAGTGGTAGCTAAAATAAGGGTGTGAGCTGAAGTCTTTCCTAATCCCCAGAAGACTTACCTTTATCGCAAGATATAGTTTCAACTTTTCAAAACACTTAACAAAGCTGGGAATCCCTTGAAGATTTTATTTTAGGGGATAGACATAGCATCTAGTCATCTGATGGGGCGACTTTCAGAACTGCGTAATTTTTTTGACTCTTCATGTATCTTTTCAACGAATTCCACTATTACATTTAGCAGGACAACCAATTCCCTGTCAGAGTGGGATGAAAGAAGAATAGCCATTTTCTCGTGGAGAGGTGTAAAGATTGCTTCTATTTTCCTTTCCAGTTTTTTATTTTTCGTAGACTCGACAATAGTTCGACGCCTGTCTTCAGGATCATTTGCCCTTCTCACATAACCTTTTTCTTCCAGCCGATCAATAATGCCAGTCACCGCACCTGTCGTCAAGCCAGTTAGTTCAGCTAGCTTTCCCGCTGGCATGGCGCCTCGTTGATAGATAAGATAAAGACATTTATGATCAGTAATATGTAAACCTAGGACGTCTGCCACTGCCTGATGAAACATTATTGTTTCGGTTGACATTTCTCCGAATTTCTCGATTATGGCATGAATAATTTGTTGTTTCTTCATAACTAGCAATCTTGTTAGAAAACAAATAAATATATTAGTATTTCATTATCTTACAAACTAAGATAATGACCAAGCAAGTTAATAACATTAATGGGGATATGAGAACTAATACTCTGGCTCGCGTGATAACAACGGGCGCTCTGATAACAGTAATAAGTTTATTAACATTTACAGGTCAACAAGACATTCTCGCACAGATGGTGATGGGAGGTCATGGTGACTTTGGGAATATTACCTATGGTCTTCATGAACTACGGGAGAAGGCGACTGCTAATGGAACTATTAATCTGGAACAAACCATTTTCAAAGCAATTAGTTCTAAAGTTAATACCTCACTTACTCAAGCCATGACCACTGCTGAAAAATCGGTAGCAAACAGCTCGTTTGCATTAGCTGGCTTTGGCGGTGAATACGGTGGATACTTTGCTTATCAAATTTTACTTGGTACACCTGAAATGAATTTCTATACTGTTCTAGTTGATCCAGGAAACGGACAGATATTGGCAACACAGAAAATATCTGCTGCTGAATTGGAGAACATGCACGAGGAACATTCGGCCCTAGTGGTACGTAACCACAATAATGGTGGTATTGGATTCCCTTTTTTGATTCCACATTAGTGTTATAATAATTGAGTCTTCGTCACTGAGCCCCTACTTCATCTTATCTAACGCATCGAATATCATGGTTCAACCAAATGACTTGTTTACCTTCAGTGATTTGTTTAACTGTAATTATCTAATGTAAACATATTGTTACTATTATTAGTTAATGAACATATGGATCTATAATACGATTTGGATAAATCAGACTACCATAAACTAAAACGAAATAATTCAAAATGATTAATGGTCATTTAATTCAACAAGATTTTCGGCATTCTTCTTAAAATGCTTTGATTTCTTTAAAAAACCTAAAACAATACAAGTTCTTGTTGATGGAACATTTTCTAAATAGTCAATATATACCTATATGTTAGCTATAGGAATCGTTTTATTGTAAGTTCAAATATGCTTATTTAACTATCTGAATACTGGTGGGACTTTTTTTAATCTTGGATTGTCAACCCTATTTTCTCCCACCAGTTTATAATTTTCGTGAATTTAGAATAGTATTAAGGCTTTAAAATGAATTTAGATCATCTATATTTAGATGGTCTGTCGAGACTCATATCCGAATACTTCCTTTAACGTCCTAGGTTTCTTGTCTTTAAAGATGTCTTTAGCACAATATTTCATTGAGAATGCTGCCATCTGTTCCAAAACGGGAGATAATGCCATCCCCTTCTCCGTCATGTAGTATTCAATCCTAACTGGGGATTCATGATAAATCTTCCGCTCTATCAACCCATCCTTTTCCATTTCCTTCAATCTTGAAGATAGGGTTTTCGCATTTATTTCTTCTATAGAATCAAGCAGCTTGTTAAATCTTGTATGATTCAGGTATATCATATTTCGTAATATCAACACTGTAAACTTTTTACCCATAATCTTGAAAGTGTTATTGATAGGACAGCGGATTGTATTTTTTTGAATATAAGACACTCTTTCTTCTTCTAACAACTTTCTTCCAGTTCACCTAATAACTATATCGTTACCTACCAATTTATATAGTTACCTTTCTTTATCAAATAACAATAGGTGACCGATAAAGAAAATGGGAATTCAACACGAAGAAGTACTGGAATGTCCATGTCCTTGCCACGCATCAGGTAGCACTTGTGCCATGTGTGCTAGTATGGAAGGAGGAGTTGCAGGAAAGGTATCATCAGACCCTGTTGAGATGGGAGTGATGATATGGCAAAAGGCCTTTTTTAAGGCACATTTGGAGTTTATGGCAGAAAAGTTGAAAAAGAAAATAGAGGCAGCATGGGGTCCTACGTCTGATAAAGCAGCGGATGCAATGATCGAAAGAATGCAAAGCCAATGGCGCGCTATGGTACAACAAGCAGCGGCAGACCAGATATTCCGAGATAAATTGACAAAACTTTACTCTGAAGGAGAAAAGAAACAATAAGATTTGCAGATAGTCTTAGCTTAGAGGAGATTATCTTCCACCATTTTTTTTGAGATGTGGATCTTAGAATGTCTATAATATATTATGTTACTATTAATAGTAACATATTATGCTGTATTAGGAGCTAAAAATCCAAAATAAACTAGAGAATAACAAATGATAAATGCAACAGAAAAGTGGTGCGACTTGTGACTCTTGTTGCTTCAGAATTAATTAGTTATGTTGTTCTTGAAGCACAGACAAGAAATTGCCAGCAGGATCCTTAAACCACGCTATTTTAGGGCTACCTGCTCCATAACAGATACCTTTCTCGTCAGTCTTAAGCTCACCCTCGTTGTACCTCTCAAAATGTACTCCTACTTTGGTGAGATTATCTACTGCCTGCTCGACATCGTCAAAAGGAAAATTAAGCACAGTAAATGTTGCAGGAGTATGATCAGTTTTGGAGTATATGAATATCTCGTTACTGCTTTTGGGATATAAACTCAACCCTTCATTCGATTCTGAAATGTCAATTCCTAATGTGTTACCGTAGAACTCCTTGGCCTTATCTAGATCATCTACTGAGAAACTGGAAAAAGGCCTTGTTTTTTTGAAGATAGCCATGATTTATTATAAAGAAAGGCTTCTTATTAGTAACCCTCCCCAAGGGGAGTAATTTTTTTTATATTAACAGTACGCTACACTATATGTAGAATGTCAAGGGTAATGTATGGAATATACGGAGAACATACACAAGAGGCATGCCCTCTCTACAACGAGCAGACTAGAAGGTGGCTATTGGCAAGTCTACCAAATCAAGAGAAGACTGCACAAAAGTATGGAGTAAGGATCTTACAACAGTATCATTCAGCCTTAGAACACATTCTTGTGGGCTGTTGAGGCAGAAAACGCACAATCTATAGAAGAGTTCATGGCGAAAACTGCTGGAAGATTCAACACACTAAGAATTGTACCATTGATTACTTTCCAAGAAGTTATAGAAAGGTGCAAAAAAGTCGAAGATGGAACATTTTTCGAGAATTAGGAATGCCAGACATTGTGTCGATAGACCTTCCTTATTTTTTATTTCTCAAGTGAATAATAAGTCATGTAATGATAGGATCATTTGAGATTCTTTTTGTAAATATTTTTTAGGATTCTAGGAGATAATAACCATCGAAGCTCCCCTCTAGGTATGTTACCTCTGTTTAGTAATCGTAACCTTACAACTCCTCCCTTTTTCAAGAGCAAGTTGCATGGGGTTGGCTTTGCCTTATGAATCATATCATTTACTATTTCGCCAAGCAGAGGTTGATGTCCAACAATGAGTACTGCATATTCCTCTCTAAGTTGCGATATTTTCCGATATATCTCTGTCCTTTGCCCTTCAGGAGCCAACTCATCCCATACCTGAACTTTATTACCAATCTTGAAGATGTCGGATACAATCATTGCTGTGTCATATGCCCTTTTAAGTGGACTGGTGACTACTAAATCAAATTTTAATCCGATAATTTTTAAGGCTTTGGCAATTTCTAAGATCTCGACTTTTCCAGCTGATGTCAACGGTCTTACCCGGTCACTCCTTGCCTGTGAAGATCTTTGACCAGCGTCACCGTGACGTAAGATATATAATTCCATTAGTTTCTTATACGCCTGCTTACAAATAAATTATTTTCTCCGGGCTTTTTTCTAATTAGAGGATAAAGGGCGATTAAATCTTCCGATATTTGCATTATAGAATTAGAACCTACACTATTCATGTTTAAATTAAACGTTGTGGTAAATTGAGCTATGGCAAAATTTGTTGAAATGGATGAAAACAACTCTCTTAAAGACCAGATGGAAAGCCAGGTGACAGGACCAGTAATTTTGATAAATAAATTCAATGTAAAGTCTGATGAAGTGGAACAGTTTTTAAAAGTGTGGGAAGAAGACGCTACTCAGTTCAAAAACCAAGCAGGGTTTATTTCTGCACAACTACATAAAGGCATTGGTAAGAGCACTGTATTCGTCAATTACGCAGTTTGGGAATCCTTGAGCCATTTTAAGAATGCAGTTGAAAAGGTCATGGGTCCTGACCCGCAATCTCTATTGAACAAGTATCCTAAAAGCTTAGTAGTTTCTCCACATTTATTCAAAAAGGTTTCCGTTCCTGGTATTTGCAGCGACTAACACTATTGACCAATAAAACAATCTTGAAAAACTAATACTAGTCAAGTGAATATAAAATAGACATAAGGGCAAAAGTCAATGTAAAGCGTATAAATTAGCGGGAGAAAATTATAGCATGAAAATCGGAATACTAGGATCCGGAGATGTAGGACGAAGATTAGCAGACGGTTTTATTGGGCTTGGACACCAAGTTAAAATTGGATCACGCGATCCGAATCAGGATAAGCTCACTGAATGGATAGGCAAACACGTTAAGGAAAAAGCATCATCGGGAACCTTTGCTGACACGGCAAGTTTTGGTGAACTAATCGTCTTAGCAACTTTGTGGGAGGGAACATCTGATGCAATACGTCTTGCAGATTCTAGAAATTTTACTAAAAAGATTGTTATTGATGTAACTAATCCATTAGATTTTTCTAAAGGTATGCCACCAAGATTAGCTTTAGGCCACACAGATTCAGCTGGAGAGACGGTTCAAAGAATGTTGCCTGATTCCAAAGTTGTAAAAGCTTTTAACATTATTGGAAATCCTCATATGATACATCCCGATTTCCCTGGTGGCAAGCCTACTATGTTTATATGTGGAAATGATGAGGGAGCTAAAAAGATTGTAAGAGAGGATATACTTTCAAACTTTGGCTGGGAAACAATCGACATGGGAGGGATAGAAGGTTCTAGACTCCTTGAACCACTTGCACTACTATGGATATTACATTACTTCAGAACCGGTAATGGAAATCACGCGTTTAAACTGTTACATAAATAGGGATCTGAGGTCAAAAACATCTATCCATGCTGGGTCGTCTCATATCATTCCAAAGTATTTCGTCATTATTTTTCAACATTCTCATTAACTCCAATTTCCATTCCCATACTTTAGATGGATAGTCTCCTTATTCATCAGCTTCAAATTTGATACACGAAAACTTGGTTTTTCCTGGTCATCTTCAGTAGGTACTTATTCCTTGTCCTTATCAATGCATTATTTCTCCTTGCCTTGGCTTCGACCAGTAAGTTGCAAGAGTAGATATAAGATTTAAGTCAGTTGAGCAAGGGTTACGCCAAAGAATTCTATAGAAGTCTTGATTCTAAATGAATACAATAGTTCACTGACATCGTAGTATTGACACTGACTAATTTAGATCTATAGAAAAACGTGCGGACATCCTTTTGATTCGTACATTTCATGTTCTACTTAAGAGTATGACTTCAACTAATAGCAGGTCGATATGGTTGCTATATGCGGTGTTCCCTGTCTTGTTTCTTGTAATCTTAATTCAATTCATGCCTGTTCAGGGCGAAAAGATGAAGGAATCTGGTTTTAATTTTGTAGCAGCAGGAGATTGGGGCTGCGGGCACGAGGCGCTATATACATTTTCTATAATGAAAAGCATGAAACCAGAGTTGTATCTTGGGCTAGGTGATTATTCATATCAGAATTCAATAGATTGCTGGGCTAACATTGTCAAATCTGTAGGTAATGCCTTCAAGATCACATTAGGAAACCATGACACAGAAGGTCAGTTATTAAGAGCTTACATGGATAAATTTAAACTTGAAAAACAATATTATTCGTTCAACTATGGTAACGCTCATTTTGTTGCGCTGTCTACAGAACTAAATGAGGGTGGTGAAATAGAACAATTGAGATTCCTAAAAAGCGATCTTTTGATGACAAAAGCTAATAAAAATATTGATTGGACAATCGTTTTTTTTCACAGGCCATTTTATTCTGCTTATGACTCAGACATTGCAAATATGAGAAGAACTTATCACCCATTATTTGACAAGTTAGGCGTAGATCTAGTATTACAAGGTCACTCACATAACTATCAGCGATCTTATCCACTATCTTATAATGACGTGACACATTCTGAACCCATAATATCTGATAAGGAACAATTTCAATACCATGATCCATTAGGGAGTATCTTTGTAATTGTGGGAACTGGTGGAGAGTCGGTTCAACCTGTACACAAGAAACCCTACCTTGTTAGTAGCTATGAAGGATATGGATGTATAAACGTAGAGATAAACGGTAAGTCAATGTACGTGAAATATTATTCTGATTCTAATAATACAATTGATAAATTTTCAATTACAAAAAATGAAAATAATCCGAAGAGGACAGATTCAAAAATTGATACTCAACGAATAGACTACTATGAATCTCGAAAATGAGAGACATTTATCATAAACTTACATTAGTTACTCTTTCGTTCCTTGAAATTAATCCATTTATAAAATTTTAGATTGATATCTCATATTAATTGCAATGTTAACTGCTTCTTAGAATTATTTGAATTGTGAATACAAAAATTTACATTCAGAGAATAAATGGATAAACTACTTTTCTTGGCTTGGTGTTCTATCTCTTTTTATCAAGAGAGCACATAGTACTATGAAGGCTATTTCAAAGACTGCTATGCTTATTCCCCATCCTTCAATTGGTACCGTTCTTTCTGTTATTAGATTTCCTGGCGCTATGGCTATAAGATAAATCCCAATTAAAATAACAGTACCGCCTAAGCCTATGGCATACCAGACTCTACCCCAGGTCCTCACTATTGGAAGAGTCCAAAATACTTGAACAATCCCAGCGACTAAGAAAAATACACCTACCAGAAAATTAAGACCTATAGCATTTAACGCCACCAATAAGTGCAAAATTCCCGCAACCAGGGTACACGCTCCCGCAACGTAAATTAGCAATTTCATGCACAACAACCAATCGTCACACAAGTGTGATATAAGTTTGAATATAAAACAATAACCACTAGAGAACTTCGATTTCCATTTTATGTGCGTTTTTCTTGAGCATTAGCACAAACGCAAGAGACACGGCTGACAGTAACCCTGAAGTGATATACACAAGATTATATGATTCCTGAGATGGATAGGTCCCTGAAACTCCATTTATTGTCTCATCACTTTCTAAGTACACACCAGTCAGCGCAGGGCCGATGGCCATCCCAAGGAACAACAAGAGAGCGCCTACACCCACCGATATCCCAACGAATAGTTTGGCCGGGGATGACACAACGATGTTCCACGTCGCAGTAATAGTCATGGAAAGACCCGATGCTAATATAGCCAAGCTGGTGGATACTGCGATTTCTGAAGAATGAAACAGCAACAATCCAATTGACGCAATAACACTAATTGCGGTACCAATGATAATCGGAGTTAATCTTCCTATTCGGTTTATAATTATGGGAGTCAAGCTTGCGAAGACCAAGAACATAATCATGAATGGCAATTGCACATTTGCGGCGTCAACTGCATCTCCTCCGAATCCCAGTGGAATCGGGCTCCTTACCAACTGCACTATGGCTGGATAGACCATGAACATTGTAATTCCAGTGGCCACCAATATGATATACGATGGCATGAGGGTCTTGTCTTTTAGCATCCTCAGGTCAACCAAAGGAGATGCAACTCTTCTCTCTATGATTACGAACATAACCAATGAAATTAAAGAAACAATGAACGCAACTTCTATCTGCGGCAGACTTTTAGAGTTTAGTCCGGTCTGTATAAGTGTCAATGCTATGAGGAATCCAATTATTGTAATGGAAAGTACAAACGCTCCCTTCATATCTATGGATGAGAATAATCGTTTTTTCTCGGAGGGTTCTTGATTGTTAACAGAACCTGTCAATA
Source organism: Thermoproteota archaeon (assembly GCA_046729135.1). GTDB lineage: Archaea > Thermoproteota > Nitrososphaeria > Nitrososphaerales > Nitrososphaeraceae > TA-21. Next base: position 11,763 of record JBKPGB010000116.1, read on the forward strand.
TCAGATTATTTTCTTTTACGAATTTGGTTATCATTATAATTACCAATGCGGCAAATGGTACTATTGAGAAGAAAGTAGTATGCCATCCTAAGTTTTGAATGATTGTGGCACCCGCCAAAAGCCCTACAACGGAGCCAGCAGAATAAGCCGATCCAAAAACTCCCACTGCGATAGCAAGTTTCGCTGGCGGAAAAGAGTCCCTGAGTAAGCTGAAGGCCGCTGGTACCGCGGCCAAGCCAACCCCCTGGATTATTCTGCATGCGAGTAGAAACGATATACTATTTGCAAATCCTGCAGCAGCTATTCCAACGGCATACATAGCCAATAATACTAGTAATATCTTCTTTTTTCCATATATGTCAGACATTTTTCCCGCAATTGGTGTCATAACCGCGGCAACAATCAGGTATGCGCTGAAAATCCATGCTGCCGTCCCATATGAAATACTGAAGTCTTTCATTATTTCGGGGATTGCAGGTAGAAGCATTGTTTCTGAGAAAAAGACTACCAAGAGAGTGCTGCTAAGTATTGCCAAAGTAAGCCATGCTTGAGGACTAATAGTAACGTTTCTATTTTGTTCTCCTGCTTTGAGCATAGTGTCAATAAGTGTATATGCATGCATATAAGTGTATCTACACCTATTTTGTTAAGAGTATTGGCTTCAGATAAATAAAATCGGTTGCTTAGCTAATAATAAATAACTAATTAGAATTTATGGTATTCTTCCATAGTAACTAAATTTAACCTTAACTGGTACTATCTAGGACGAAGTATGGGTGTCGTACTCAAGATCACCTACCGGCTTAAATTAAAGTCATAAGGCAGACAATGAGGTGTATACATAGATGTTCCCTAAATTTGACCCCATCCCCCATCAACAAACAACTCAGTACCAGTAATGTAGCTGCTGTCATTCGAAGCAAGGAATACCACAGCTTTTGCGATCTCGTCGGGAGTCCCTGGTCGACCTAGAGGTGCAGTCGCAGAGTACTGCGCTTTCATTTCTTCAATCTGGTTGACATCCATACCAAGGCCGTTCTTGAAAATCGGTGTGACGATCATACCAGGACTAACCACATTGACACGTATCCTGCGATCCTTCAGGTCAGCTGACCAACTCCTAGCAAAAGATCTCAAAGCAGCTTTGGTAGCAGAGTAAACGCTCATGGCGGGTATACCCTTGACGGACGCTATAGATGCATTTATGACGATGGAAGCGCCGGCAGGCATTAGCGGCAACGCCTTTTGGACTGTGAAGAGTGTGCCTTTGACATTTACATCAAACGTATTATCGAAATGATCCTCCGTGATTTGGTCCAATGGTCTTGATTCTCCGAGGCCGGCGTTTGCGAATAGGACATCTATATGGTCTTTTCGCTGCTTCACAATATCATACAAACGATCAAGATCTGAGAGATTTGAAACATCACCCTGAACAGATTCAACATTGTTACCAATCTGTTTTATTGCATCATCAAGTTCGCTCCCACGCCGACCGGTAATGAACACATAGGCACCCTCATCGACGAATCTCTGAGCCGTGGCGAGGCCTATGCCGCTGCTTCCACCTGTTATTACTGCAATTTTTCCTTCAAGCTTTTTCATGATTCACACCTCTCGTTACAACAGGCGCTTCTTTATCATTATACATACGTTTTTTCCACATAGTCATATAACCATAATGGGTGTATATGCACGCATATAAGTGTATCTACACCTAATTAACTACAGAGCTTCAATCAAATAGACATGAACAAATCTTTTTATTAGTAATATGTGTATATGAACCTAGTTAAGATTGAAGCAACGAAAGGTTAATACAATATTGGAGCAGGGAATGTCGCAGGATTCGTGTACTTGTGGCAAATTGAGGGAAGCAGCTAGAGCAGTAACATTACTTTATGACAAAGCATTCGAGTCTAGTGGTTTGTTGTCTACGCAATTGGGTGTATTGCATATCATCTACAATTCTGCTTCTATAACAATTTCCCAACTTGCGCGGGAGCTGGGTATGGATAGAACCACTCTTACTAGAAATCTATCGGTCTTGGAGAGACAGGGACTTATTAAGATCTCATCGGGAAAGGACCACCGAACAAGAGTTGTCACAATTACCTCCAAAGGTCGCTCATCCGTAGCTAAAGCCATTCCTCTCTGGAATGAGGTTCAGCGTAACGTAAGGCAACAAATGGGTGAAAACTCATGGAGTCAGTTAATGGGAAGTTTGGGTCAGTTTCTAAATGTAGCTTACCTATTAAATAATCAAAATGAGAAGGATGAATGATCTGATTTCCGAAAAACTGCTCTATCCGGTATCTGTGTAGACTAATTTACCATAATAGCACAATTAATAGAGGAATGCTAGGAAAGGGTCGCGAGTGGCTTTGTAACTAGCAATCTTTGCATCAACAATGGGTAAAAATCTGTACAGCCTTGTAAGATACCTTGTTACCAGAAGGGTGGAATGAATCCAAAGAAATTTGTCAAAATCCTAGAACTAGATTAGAATGTAAATGAAAGTGGTGGCGACTAACTACTCAAAATTATCTTTCTAATTTTTGCTATTATCTTCTTGTTCAAGTAACGCAGTCTCAAATGCTACTGCCTTATTTGGTTCTGATGCATAAATGACATAGTGGTGATTTCTCAAAAGTGAACTAAGCCATTCATGTTTTCTCGTAGGTTCAATTTTAGAGATGTCATAATAACATATTTGTGAATAATTAAATTCATCAAAATGCTGGTGCCCAGTTTTTTCCAGCAAAATGTTGAACTTCATTCCATCTACTGTCTCTATATCCGATATGGCTCCACCAACGCGTCTGTATGGGGATTTCATACTCATTGTGTATTCTTCTCGCATCTGATTAAGAGCATGAGTTAGTTGATGCTTACCACTATTACCTGACCATTCTATTTCATAAATTCGTAAAAGATTTTTCTGCTGGAGTTGCCTTATGTCAATTCCTC
>JBKPGB010000117.1:0-7293 GCA_046729135.1 Thermoproteota archaeon
ATTGAAAAGATTGCCGAGAAACTAGCACATGACCAAGGTTGGTCTAAGCTTAGGGCATTATCTATGTTGCAAAGCAGATACGAGAGTGAAAGAAGGTTAGAAGAAGCTGTAATTGTGAAGAGAATTATTGCCAGAGAACAACCAAAACCAGAAGTATCCAGTAAAGGGTTTTATGAAGAGTGATGAGAAACATGTCTTTTATTGGAATTGGTCTTAGGCTTTCTCTTCAATAAATATGAGTCAAACCTTACCCACATTGAGAATATTCTTGAATTCACCTCAAAAAATAAACTTGGAGTGTAAATTAAACACAAACACTACTTCAGGCTCCTATCTAATGTCGACCGCCCGGAAGTTTGAAGGAACTAATTTCGAGCGTTTTTCAAAACTGCTCTTTCCTTCTGAGACAAAACTATGCCCAGCATTTCTTTTGAACACTATTGCATTTACAACAGCCCTAGCTCCATAATGATTGTTAAAATAGTTCCTACAAACTATATTTCCTAATGCAATAGAAGGCGTGCTACACCTCTTAACCATTCACAAGCCGAAAATTAATAAGACCAATAACACAAGCCATTGTGCAAGTATGACGGCTAATACGGAATTAAAATGCAAAGGTAATCCTAAAAGTAAAGAAAGAATATTTTTTCTATGCGAAGGATGTTTATGGACCATGACATCCCTTGACAAGTCTCGCTTGGATGATATAATCGGAAAGGAAAATACATGTCCGATGTGCTTTCAAGACCAGTTGTCAAGCTTTCCTCTAATTTTGAATGATTCATTTACATATGCCTATTCAGAAAAACAGGCCTTGAAGTCAAATTTAGCGTTACCAAGTGAATAAAGTTTGAAAGTTAAATTCCACAGAGGCAAGAGGCAATATTCGGCCTGTGAATATGGTAAAGTTAAGGCAGACTGACGGAATGAACTTCGTTGTCGCAATTCTTGCACATAAACCTGTTACAGCTTTCGCACCACTCTACCTGACTGGCTGAATTGCAAGAGTCGCATGAGGCCATTCTATGCATCCCGCTGTTGCCAATATTTACCATTTTCTTTCACGATACTTCTTAAGGACAACAAAACTATTAACAACTTGTATCGATGATAGCAGCAGACTACTAAGTTCATTAGCTTATCTAAAGGTGAGCCTTATTTATTTGATAAATCTCCCTAATGTTTTTGCAGAAGATAGTTTAAAGATAATACTAGTTAATGATTTTGACATTTTTTATAATTTTGCCAGTGAATAGATAGTGTGTGTGCTACATCTATATCCACGAACTACGGTCTATTAAGAGGAGACACGGCAAGGGTTAGTAACAAAGAAGCGACAAATACAGCCATGGAGGACACACTTGCCTTCCAACATACTTTTTCAATAAAATGCACCCGATATGTAAATACGGAATTGAGTTCTCCTTACGTCGACTAGCCTCATATATAATTAATAATATTATCTTTGTCTAAAATTAGGGCATGTGCATTGTAAACATGGATATCTTACTTTCGTCCCTAACAAATGCTGATGCTGGTCTCTGTCATGACCACAAACACACAAGTCATTTTCAACTCCCATTTTCTAAAGTTTCCTTGCTACCAGTAACAAGGTGATTTAAGTGATGTTTATCTTTACTATACACTTATCACAGTATTTCTCAATTAGCGAAATTCCGCCCATATCATAGCTTGCTATCTTTGTTGGCACTTCATGACATATGGCACAATGCCCGCCGAGAAAACGCCTAAGATAGCCTCTTTTTTGATATTGCGACAAAGTGGGTTGTGCCAATTTTTGCTCTATGAATTTTAATTTATCTTCTGAATACGTTATATTTTTTATTGTCGGTTTGGGTCTTTTCGACATAAATTCTCAATTCCCGTAGTGGAGATAATTAGCGGCTTAAGGTTTTTAAGTAATTCGCTACTTTAGTAACTAAGCTCTATCCGCTGTGAATTTCCTTTTCCAAGGCGTTTTTTAGCAAGTTTACATGACTCGACCTATCTGACTTTATTTTTCTCCACGTATTGGCGAGTTCCTTTTTATTTTCTTTCTCAGCATCCTCTATGTAAGTATCGATGGTGTCGTATAGGAACTCCGCATCCTTACCCATAGCTTTTAAAATATCGTACATTGTATTTGATAATGTAGCTGAATGCTCCATAATTTTCTATTGTCAAAAAACTATTTAACGAGCTAATTGGAAATGGCATTTGACCAGATAAATGCCGACTGGCATCAATGAAAGTTAGGCAGTGAGTCAGAGGTTCTGAAAAACACAAAGAGAACCTTCAGTGCCCAGACTTTGGTGGTGTTCACGGCTTTAATTTATTATATTATTCCCACTTCTAGCCAGATACATAAGATAGTTGGAAGAGACGGTTAAAAATTATAACAAAAGCGGAAAAACCAAACACTAGTCTAATACTTCGTACTAATCTTTGCCTTCAATCAATGTTAGCTCGCATTGATGGCTAGTATAGCAAGACACTGAGGTGAGGTGCGTTCATTACATAGTAACACAAGATAGTGCAATGTATACATCAATCTTATCTTTAATCATCCTCAACGGGCTCTATCGACTGGTGGGACGATTGATTGTAGCCTGACCATCATGCAATCGAACATTATAATCCCATCAGTCACCATGTTTGCGAGAAACGATATGGCATAAGTCGATTGTAGTGTTCAAATATAATTGACAGAAGGATTACATGATTCAAGAGCGGTCTAGCGACCAAAGTGCTGGGAACAGTATACAAATGTGGTATAGTTAGCATTTCATCGAACTTCTTTCTGTCTTGTCTAACAGTTTCTAAAAGGCCTCCTCCATTTCAATATATCAATTTCTGATGCAATTCGATACGAAGGTATAGTTCGACCCATATCTAACATTTGCTTATGACAATTATTCAATTTAAAACCTAAATCACATAAAGGAGAGGGAGCCGAGATTTTTTATTGGAAAACCGGTGGATCCGGTACATTGGTATTAAGACGGAATCCACCAGTTGAATTGATCGTATGGATCAATACTACTATGGCCAACAAATTATAAAGTTAATCCCGATGATGGATAATCCCACCAGTCGACATGATAAAAAAAAGGGAAGTTTTATTGCATATCCTGTATTGTTTTGAATATCTCCAAATTTTGCAGAAGTCCCGCTGCTACCATGTTCCTTACAACTTCTTTTGGGTCTTTGATATCCTTCACTGCATCAACAAGGCCCTTAGCGTCTTTAACATCACCTAGTTTTGGATAAGCATCTTTCAACGCTTTCATCAATGGGTCAACGTCTATTTTTACCGCTGCTACTACTTTCTTTTCTCCCCCAGTTGCGTTTGTCGCTCCTCCAGTGGCATTAGTCTGATTCGTCTGATTTCCTTGTGCGTTCGCCTGCCCAATTGGATTCACTATTATTGCTGCTCCAAGCAGCACTGCCATTGAAGCAATGAGAACTGCGAAATTTCTATTTATTTTCGACATTGATCAAGATATGGCCAACAAATTATAAAATAATTTACTGATGGGGATCCGTGACAAGTCAATTATAATTTGATCCTACCAGTAGATCTTGCCTTACAACAATCTCAGTATTCGCATTATAGAATATGAATAGAACCGGTGGGACCAGTCAGATAGTGATCCCTGCGGTCATCATGGCTAATGCTTTACCTTCTCTGATAATCTCTTAAATTGTCCCTTGCTACGTTTTCAAATGTCCTTGCGAAGTTTGCATTTAACCGCGAAAATTCTATTGCATTATCTCTTGTATGTTGCATCGTTGTTTTCCAAGCCTCCATATTGGCAAACATGAAGTTGTTTGCTAATCTAGTAGCGGCTATAGTGCTCTCGGTGATATTGCTGACTGCTCTTGTATAATTTTCTGTGAATCTATTCGGGGAAGCCCAATATGACCAGTACATATTTTGCACATTTTCCATGTACGGCACCCATAATGATTGGTACGAATTGATGACCTGTTTTTGCGACTCTAGAAAGTTGTCTGCAATATCTCTTGTGGCTTCAACGGATTCCTCTTGATATTCGTTAACGGCCTTCGTAAATTGTGGAACCTGCTTTTTTGCTTCTTCTGTTGTTTTATGTACTGAAGATTTAGTTTCGTCTAAAGTCTCCTTGATGTTTTCCCTAAGTTCTCTATTTTTTTCCCTATTTGACGACATGTACATTTGCTGGACAAAATATTATTTATAACTTAGAATTCCAATGGGTGTGATAAATCGGAAAAGTACGCTGTAGGCTACTTTACAGCAGTATAAACACAAAGTAGTACAATCTCCAATGTAGTATAGAGAGGGGTAGGTTTTGGCTTCTAATCTGTAACACAAAACTTAAAACTATTACGGGGCAACTAGTGGGACGTCTATTCGTAGATGAACAAGAAACAACCAATCCACCATCAAACCCATCCACCAGACACCCCGCGCTTAGGCAAACCGTGGTGGGTTCGTACTATTTAACAAATCTAGAAAAATAATACATAAGATTTATTGAACGGTAATCAAGTCTCCCTCTCTTTAAGACACTTGTCCTATTAAGTCCTCGCAATGCCAATTGACTCTATGACTATAGAACAAACACTGCTCCAAGAGATTGAAGAATCTAAAAGATGGTTTAATTTAGAAAAAGAAAGTAGTTACAAAAGAGATCTTGCCAAAAGAATTGAATTGTTAAATTGGGTTGAAAATATGAAAAATCCTGATATTCCTATTTGTGAAGTTATAGAATCTAAAATGTATGAACTTTTAGATAAAATAAAGGAAATGGATTCTGCAATAGAAGCCGATCCTTTGCATAGCGAATTAAGAATTCTAGATTGGATTTTCTATCAAGTTTGTAGTAACGAAATAAAAAAAAGTTATAACATATCATGAACAATATATTTCATGGCTTCTGAATATTGTTTAACCTGTGGACATACAAAAAATTCACATGTTTTCGTCGAAGAACAACATGTGTTAAAAGACGGAGAAAAAAGTAGCAATTACTGCAAGGTTAAGCCCTGTGATTGTAAACAATTCAGAATATAGTTTGAAGGTATTATTCATTCCTTATTCTCCTGTCTCTCCAGTCTCCTCACTCTGCGATCCAGATCTGCAAGATGACATCCAAAGCATTTGAACTCTTCTGTTTCGGTGTTGAGATTGTATAGTTCTTTTACTTCCGAACTGCATACAGGAGATTTCATTTCTTATCATTATTTATTATAACAGAAAACAAGATATAGACTTGACGGTTCTTCATAATATTCTATAATATTCTTAATTTCAAAATAATCAGACAGGAATGACCTTATCTGTGATTTAGTAAAAAATCTAATTTGAAAACCATTTATTTCAAAAATGTTATTATCTAATTTCTTTCCCGTATTATATTGAGCGTCTTTGTCACTTCGAACAGAAAAAAATAACATTCGGTTGTTTTTTAATACTCTATTGGATTCGATAAATAGAAATTTTAATTCCTCATCTGTGAGATGCATATTAAAGAACATATGAGCATAAATAGCATCAAAAAAATTGTTACTAAATGGTATACCTTGTCTTGCGTCAAAGTGCTTTAAATCTATTGAAATATTTTTTTCTCTTAGTTTTTTGTGAAGATTTTCTGTGGCTATAACGGAAGAATCTAAAGCGTGTACATCTAAATCATTCGACGCAAAAAAGAGTGTATCTCTCCCTTGTCCGCATCCCAGTTCTAATAATTTATTAACTCCCTGTTTTTTAAAATCACTATAACTCATTACAGCAAAGTGGCTTTCATTTTCTCCAAAAAAAGACTCGTCACTCGAATAAACCTTATCCCAAATTTCATTCATAAAGGATCTAATGCTTAATTTGCATTTTATTTCTTGTTCCCATTATTCGAAGATTAATATGACTTAGTAAAATTTCACTCGATAAATGGCAGACTTCATACAATGATTTGTTGGATGCATTATGAGTTAGTTTAAAAGGTTACGAAATCAGATCTTAGATCCATAACATTAAAACAACAATCTTTACTATCGCTATTATTACCATTGTTATTACCAACTTTGTTGTGATTATCTCTTTTTGTTGTTGTTGTTCTTCTTGCTTTGCCTTATCAAGTTCTTTATGCATTACCGTTGCATCTTCTTCAATGTTTCCAATAGCATAAGGAGAATATAATCCAAAGAATTAATTTTCCTAATATTTTACTTAATCACCTCACTCACAATAATCCAAGATGCGTAGAGACTATGTAAGCAATAAACATTATTATCAGAACAATGCTATAACTACAATGTCAAGGCTGGCCTTTGTACAAAGTTCTTTATAAAATGGATGGTGTTACTCTAGTTGAATATTGGTGTGAAAAACATATGGATAAGTTTACCTAACTAATCCGGTTTAAAGAACTGGCAAGACGTGACGGTAACTCAGCTTCTCACCAGTCCTAGGAACCGTACACCTTCATGATCAACAAACTATAAAATAATTTAAAACTGGTGAGATGAACCAATAAATGCCTGATTAATTTAGTCACCCCTCCAGTGTGAGTAACGTAAATTTAATTATCAACACAATGGTATAAAATTATTTTCCAAACCGGTGAGGACGACTTGACTTGTAAAGACGTCCCCTCCAGTTGTGAGACTGTTTTCTCGACTGAACTGAATCGTAGTAATAAATCTTATTCAACAAACTATAAAATAATTTAAACACGCGTGGGATGAGTAATATTGGATCCGAGTAAGAAAGATCCCCACCGCGTGTGATATATACTTCGCTATTTTAATGACCAACAATTATAAATAACTAAAAGACCGATGGGATTAGAGCCGTACGCGATAACGGACGAATATAATCCCACCGGCTAACGTAACACCACTATGTTACGGTTGATTTATTACTAGTCAACAAAATATAAAATAGTTTTAATAGGTACCGGTAGGACTTGATGTAGCGGAGTGTTCGCACCGGTCCCATGAAACGTATATGAAGATGGCCTTAAGATACATATTTTTTTACTGTTTAATTACTTTCCAAGCCGGATGTATTTCATGCCATCCCTTTGGTGTATCAGTGACCCATGCTCCCCACAAGTGCACTTTATCACCTTCTACTGGTAACACCATATTATTGGAGTCTTGATCTGGCGGGACGATTTCCACCACTAAATATCCATCGGTCTTACCGGCATTTTTTTCATTTAAAAGATACTTGTATTTATCTTCCACGTCTAAAAGAAATTTGTAATCGCCATCGTCCATTTTTTTAGTGTGAACCACTTCACC
>JBKPGB010000118.1:0-23959 GCA_046729135.1 Thermoproteota archaeon
GTTTGAGCAGCAATATGAGGACTGCAAATGATATTGGGAAGTTGTAATAACTTGGTATTGGTAGGAGGTTCCACTTCGAAAACATCAAGTGCTGCTCCTGCAATTCTTTTCTCATTTAGCGCACTAAATAATGACTCTTCATCTATTATTTCTCCCCTAGATGTATTAATCAGAAAAGCAGTTGGTTTCATGTAGGATAATGTCTCAGAATTAATGAGATGTCTCGTTTTATCAGTTAGTGGTACGTGACATGTTACAAAATCTGAATTCTCCAATAGTGTCTTTAAATCTGTCTTTATCATTCCTACCTCTCTAACATAATCTTGATTTATTGGAATGATATCGTATCCTATCAAGTTCATACGAAGGCATCTTGCCAATCTACCCAAGTTTCTACCTATATTTCCTACTCCAACTATTCCCAAATATTTTCCTCTAAGTTCGACACCGACAAGTTCTTTTTTAAGCCATCTTCCAGACTTGATGCCATCATTGGCTTTAGGAATATTTCTAGATAGTGCTATCATATGACCTATCACAAGCTCTGATACTGCATTCATTGCCGCCTCAGCAGCATTCAATACCTTGATTCCTTTAGATTCAGCATAGCTCGTATCTATATTATCCAATCCAACTCCTACTCTAGCAATAATTTTAACATTAGGAGCAGCATCAATTACCGTTTTTGTTATTTTTGTTCTGCTTCTTACTACAATCACATTACAGTCATTGACAGAGGTTAGTAATTCATCAGATTCAATATCAGGTTTGTAAACGACAACTAATCCTGCTTTTTCTAATATGGATATCCCGACATCATCTATACTATCACAGATAATTACTTTGCCCTCAGTCTGCATGAGATATGCAAATTACAGGTCTTATAATTTGGTTGCTAAAGGAATTTACATGTAACTAGAATTAGTATCTGCTTGAATAATCTGTGTTAAATTAGATTTTTTAATTTAAATTGAGGTTTTATGATTTTGAATAACTATCTGCTCTGCGAAACCTGACCTTTCACACCCGTTCTATCATGAAATAATCTACTATTGATTTTTTATTTCCTGATTCGGTCTCCCGTCAGGCTTTAAATTGTTTAGTAAGAATCTATGAAATCAAAGAAATCCTTCGTCTGATAAGAGATCAATATGGATCTGGAAATGGAGGATTGCATTGATATAGTGTTAACCTTATTTGAACACTCTATACTATGACAGCTTGCATATCACCAAACACACCTCCTTCATCCATATCCTCTGAAAACCGTTTTAAGATATGGTGAATTTAGATAGGCATAAATCCGAAAAAGCGTCTTACCTGATGGGTCATCCGTAGTCGGTCAACCATCGTTGGTCTACCAGTTTTTATGTTTTGCTTACGTTAGATCATGAAATCTTATTTATTTTCTAATCGATATTGTATTACCAATGCGGGTAATGATGCTGGGGGTCTGCAGATTTATTCACATGTATGATCCGGATTCCTTGATCCTTATCCGTTGATGGTCGAGACAACTCCGCACACTGGTGGGTCCAAGTTTTAGCTCTTCCTAAACAACCCACCAGTTTTTGTAATCTAGAGAATTTTCTATTATGTTAATAATATTCCACTTTTCACCTCTCGATTAAAATCTTCATCTTTTTCGGAAAGAGAGGCTAGTTTCAATTTACCTTCTAATGAATCATCAGCATAATTTTTGTCATGTTCAGCTTTTAATTCATCTGTATAGAATTATCTTGTCTTAACTATTCTCATTATTCTGAGTCTCGTATATCATCGTCGTTTAGATCAAGTAAAATAGATGTTCTATCTTTTAGCATAGATTCTAATTCTACTTCAGGTTTGCCAGCAAGTTTAGGTATCTCTATTTCATCATATACAGATCTATGCTTATTTCTATTTGCTCTTGTTCTATTTACTACTGAAACTTTGGCCCCACATTCAAAAGGATTGTCACTTATGTAACCTTTAGGTTCGTATTCACTAGCATATTTTATGTCATAAATTGGATAAATTTCTCCACAGTAGGAACAAATCTTAAACCTATCATCTTCAATTCCATCCACTAAACGAGGAACTAATTTGTTTAGTCTACCTGTTAGCTCTTCACATATACGACAGAAAGCCTTACGTGGTTCATCATTTGAATGAAAGTCAATAAACGTAAAAGGTTCTCTGCGAGTCATTTTTATTCCTATTCTTATTCTTCTAATACTTTTACCGGACTTGGTAACTTTAGTGGACCATACTTTAGCATATTGTAAATATTATTATGACATGCAATCATTGTCTTTCCAGCTTTTATTCTTTCCTTTGGTGATTTTGATTCATCGTGCAAGATTTCTTCTGATACCCTAGCTAGTTTCTCATAATGAGATTTAATCATCAGAGCTCTATGTTCTAAAGATTCAGTAGCTAAACTTGACCAACTTTCTTTGTCTTGTTCATAGACTCTTTGAATATATCGTTCAGCAGTTTTTAGAGGGACATTCATTTTTTTTGATATTCCTTTACCTGTTTCGCCTTGATTTAGTAGCTTTCTAACATCAATCAGCTTCTTTTCTAACTCGTATCTTGTGGGATAATGCAATTACTTGTCTCCATTCTGCTTTTCTTTTTTATTTTCTTTTTTATTTTTTGTTACTGGATGTCTAATTTCTGTATTTAATGATTGTTCACTCATATCTTCATACTAACTCTGCAATGTGTTGATACACTATTAGAGAACTAGTAGTGGCTTGGACAATCTCTCATTATAGTAAAATGGTCTTTTTGTTATGTAATTACTGTAGACACTAATATTGCTTTTTTCTATGATAAAATTGCTAAAAAGCACGCATTTAGTTGGAAAATATTTTGTAATTCAGTCAGAAAAAGGAATATCAAATCAAGCTTGAACACTTTTGCAATAACAAGAAATACGACACTTGATGCCAATGTAATCGTTTTCTATATTGATATAATTCATCAATAAACTTTGATTCAACTCTAACTTAGCTCTCTCTTTTGCATCTTTGCAGATATTCCACCATGTAGTTTAATATCTTTGGTTTTTAAAGTCTCTAATTTCAAAGGTTGTGATGCTTTTTTTGTACATAACTGACCTATTTACGAAGAAATTAAAAATTTACGCATAAATCGTGGTCAGTTACATGTACATAATTTTCCAGAAATTAAAAAATTGGAAAAAATTTATTACTGAAATAGCGTTGCTACATTTCTTAATTTCTTTCTGATAATTGCTATACTTTCTTAGGGAACCAGTACAAAAAAATATGCTAAGAATTGCAAAAAAAACTAAAAATAAACAGAGTTATTTCCATAGCAGTAACAATCCCTCAAATAATAATTGAATTAAATTTATAAGTTCAGATCTAAAAGGATAAAAAATAGGAGGGAGAACACTCATTTACCTAAGACTGACAGCTGCAATGGACGAGATTTCCAAACACCAGGCTGAGAGCGTTCATCTATATACTTCCACATCCGCGGATCCAACTCAACCTCAGAAAATTTCTTTCGTAATGATGAATGCATACCCATGTAAATATTGTGACTTATAATTACTTCATTAGAACTAGCAAGTGAGCTTAGTTTTGCCGCCATACTTATACCATAACCCAAAATATCTGCATAGGGCTTTTCATCTATAAGATATTGGATAACTGAATGCTCGCTAGTATCTACACCTATTTTTAGTTGTAGTTTATCATAGCCATGCACACAAATCACTGGGTTTATAGCATTTTGAATTACTAATATCATTGTGTGAGAACAATCCACGGCAGTGTTATATGCAAGAGAATAGCTAGCGCCAAGAGGGAAATATGCCACTACGGCATCACCTACAAATTTCAATACCTGTCCGCCAAACTTTGAAACAGTGATAGACATTTCTTGAGTGAAAGCCTGTATCATAGTAGCCAATCTATTAACTGGCAGACTCCTTGTCAGCAATGTCGAGCCCACTAGATCAACATAAAGAACAACAAGCTTCAATGTAGTTCCAACGTATTTGCTTAAAAAGATGTTAGAGGGATCTTCGACCCTCGTATTTTGTCCGGATCCCTTTTCAAATGACTCTGAGACTCTAGCCTTAGATTGTGCAATCAGGGACTGTATTTCGTCACTTTCAATAGAATGTGGAAATGTATTGTTATGTTCCAAATCTTGGTTCATCTGTTATATTCAGCTCCCTGTAAATCTTTTTTCCTTTTATCTATAATGTCGTCTAGTCGGCTGATCGCATACAGCCCAAGAGGATATAATATTCCTTAAGCTATCTAAGAGTCATTATTAATAGCGATTGAAAGTATTTGTTTAACATTGTGTCATTAATCTTACTATTAATACGGTTGCCTTCTATATACTAGTTTGTAGTTTGTACTTTGTTCCAATACCTTAAGAAAGATTAAAAATCTTTTGAATAGCAAAAGAATAAGATAGTGTTATTATTATGGAGTATGCACATCCCGATGTTATAGTTGATACACAATGGATTTATGATCATATGAATGATCCTCAAGTACGCATTGCTGAGGTTGATTATAATCCAGCCACAAGTTATACAATAGGGCATATTCCTGGCGCGATTCTTTTTGACTGGAAACAGGATCTAAATGAACAAAATAAGAAGGACATAATATCCAAAGAAGGTTGTGAAGATTTACTACAGAGGGCAGGAGTAAACAATGATACTATACTAGTTCTTTATGGTGACTATAAGAATTGGTTTGCAGCATTTGCTTTTTGGGTTTTCAAATATTACGGATTTAATGATGTTAAGTTAATGAATGGAGCAAGAAAGAAATGGTTTGAAGAAGACAGACCTGTCAGCTTAGATGTTCCATCATATCCAAGGGGCAGCTTCAAAGCCTCTGAGCCAGATAATAGCATACGAGTACTGATACCTTATGTTAAAGAGATTCTCAGCTCAAAGGACAAGATATTGATTGATGTTAGAAGTCCTGAAGAATATAGTGGAAAAATACTAGTTCTTCCAGTGTATGCTTCAGAACAACCACCCAGAGGAGGGCATATTCCTGGAGCCATTAATATTCCGTGGGACTGGTCAGTTAATGAAGACGGTACTTTCAAGTCTCCTGAGGAGCTTAGGAATATTTACAACTCAATGGATGTAACAAACAACAAAGAGGTAATAACTTATTGCCGAATTGGTGAGAGATCGGCCTATACGTGGTTCGTATTAAAGTATCTTCTTGGATATCCTAATGTGAAAAACTATGAGGGTTCATGGGCAGAATGGGCCAACACAGTTGGAAGTGCTATTGAGAAGTAAAAACGTTCTTCTTTCCACTTCACATTTTGCTTAATGAACACGATTATTAACAAGAAAATAAATTCCCCCAAAAACAGTCTCATTGACGCATTTGTCAAAAAAGACTGAAAGGGATGATCCTAATAGGTGGACTTCATCCTCATTTGCATTGGAATATTCTCTTTGAAAGCGGCCGGTGAGCTTAAGCTAGGTTTCTTGATAGGTGTATGTCCAGCATGCTTTTCATTTATTGGATTTCTAGTTCCTCTTAGTGCAAGCATTTTCTTGACAACCTTTGCACCAGTATTTATGACAGCATCAATAGCAATAATTTTATTCTCCATTTATAGAGTCGGTGGATTTAAATCATTATCCGTTAATAGAGAGATGAACCTTAGAAAGTAAATTAGTTCTACTACTATAGGTCTAAAATCGTATCAAATATGGTTCACAAACGACCAGCCCCAATCTTTTCTTTTTATTACTATCTTCTCCTTGTTTACTACCAGAAATATCAATTATTTTAGGATCCGTACTAAAATATTTTATAAGTTGTTAAGAACCTTTGTGAGCCTAGAACTAACTGCGATATAAGGCAATCAGTTGTTCGCATCGTATCTCTTAGACTTTGATAACACTTTGTATTTGTGATGGACTGGAAATGTAGTTAGATCGTAAAATGTAGTTAGTTAAAACACTTGTGCCCATTACCAAGGTTTGACTAATACATTGAATTTTGCTTTTCAAAAACCATTATTTTAATTTCTAGTGCCATTTTTTCATATGTACTTTGTGAGTAGTAAGATAAGCTCCTGGTTTAAAATAATGATCATTCATGTCATAGAAATGGTAAATTGCATTGAAAGTGAGAGCGAATTATATGCTAATCCTTTTTCCCTCAACGACATAACATATTTTACAATTTGTTTTTGAGGATCTTCTATTACTAATAGATCCGATAACTTTGTCACATTACAAAATTTCATGAATGACTTGAGATTTCTTTCGTAATTTTCTTTTGTAACATCCGATTTGATGGAATTTATAAAGATAAAGTACACATCTTCTTCACTTGGCGCTTGATTATGACTTAAGATTGACATCTTAACTCACTACCTACCCGCGGTATATGATAACTAAGAATATTAAAGACTATTTAGATCATTTATAACTAGAATTAGAAATTATTTCCGCCATTACTGCATCAACATAGTATTTTTTCTTGCTTTGAAAATCTTTAATTTCCCATGCAAAATGACTTCCACCGGTATTGGTAGGTTCGGCATTACCGATAATTTTTCCCACGTTATTTAATTCTGGATTTGATTCATATACAGTCCCATCAGACTTTACGTAAACATATTGAGGAGAGCTGTCTAACTGGTTTTTTGAGATATTAAAGGTACTTACGAGTCTTGAAATCGCTACATCTGGAGATATTGGCAACCTGGAAAGTGAAGGGCGATTTAGGGAATCCATGATGCCTAAAAAAACGACAATGGTAACCAATATTCCAAAAGAAGCGGTGACAATGATTTTTTTATCTATCAATTTGCTTTCTGGTATTTCTCTATCATGTTGTTAATGGACTGACTGATGTTAACAATTCAATATCAATATGATTCAATTATCTTAAAATTATTTTGAACCAAGAATATTTTTCTTTGATAGGGCATTGTCTAGCTCTTCTCTTGTCATTAGTCCCTTTTCAAGAATCAATTCTCTGATACTTTTATTAGTTGTCATAGATTCTTTGTAAATCTCCGATGCTTTAAGGTATCCGATATGAGGATTGAGCAGAGCGACCAATATGGGGCTCTTTTCAACAAACGATGAAAGCTTCTGCTCATTTGCTTTTAATCCTTCTATCATGTTTCTTGTATAAATGGGTAGAAAATTTTTTAACATATCTGTTGACTCCAACATATCCTTTATCATTCCTGGTAACATTACATTTAGTTCAAATTGACCTGCCTGAGCAGCAAGAGCAACCGAAACATCATTTCCTATGATAATAAAACAAATCATGTTAAGGCATTCTGAAAGTGAAGGATTTACTTTACCAGGCATTATAGAAGATCCGGCATGTACGACAGGGATTGTAATTTCTGATAAGCCAGCTACAGGACCTGATGCCATCAACCTGATATCGTTTGACATTTTAATTAGTTCTAATGCAATGTTTCTCAAAATTGAGGAGCACATTGCTATCTCAAATTTACTTTGTAAGGAAAAGAAATAGTTCTGTGAAGATTTTAAACTTAATCCAGAAATCTCAGAGAGATATTTGATTACTAGTTTATCATACCCAGGAGGTGCGTTAGCTCCGGTACCAACCGCTGTTCCCCCAAGCCCCACATATTCTAAATCAGAACATACATCTACAATTTTACTTAGCCCTCTTTTTAGAGAAAAAGCGTACGCATTAAATTCCTGACCTAGCGTCACAGGTATCGCATCCATGAGATGAGTTCGGCCAATTTTTATAACCTCCTTAAATTCTTGAGCTTTTTTTTCAAATGTGGTAATAAGTGAGTTAAGTGAATCTACAACTTCCCTCATATTCATTAATATTGCGATATGCATCGCTGTTGGAAAAGTATCGTTACTAGATTGTGACATATTTACATCGTCATTAGGATTTATAAAAGAATAATCGCCAATTCTATGACCGCTAATTTCAAGAGCTTTATTTGCAATTACTTCGTTTGTATTCATGTTGAATGCGGTTCCTGCACCTGAGTTAATTGCATCAACTATGAATTGATCCAATAAATGTCCTGAGAGTATTTCGTCACATGCTTTTACTATAGCATCAGCTTTCTCCGCAGGTAATCTGTTCAAATCTCTGTTTGCAAGTGCAGCAGAACGTTTTATCATAGCAAATCCCATTATCATGTTTACGTGAGTTTTCCGGCCTGTTACTTTGTACTGGTTCGAAGCTCTTACTGTAAATGGTCCATAATAAGCATTAGAAGGAACTCTGACCTCTCCTAAAGAATCTTTATCAACGCGATATGACTCCATAAACACAAAATCTAGTAATGATCTAATAAATCAATCGACTCCGCATATCTGACAAAACTTAACTGTAATAATTATTTAATTAATTTTCAATTTTTCGAATTTATTTCTATTACGTTTGAATTTACTCTCCGATGACTTTTACTAGAACCCTCTTACTTCGACAGCCATCAAATTCTCCATAAAATATTTGTTCCCAAGGCCCAAAATCAAGCTTACCGCCTGTGATGGCGACTACTGTTTCTCGACCCATTATCTGACGTTTTAAATGTGCATCAGCGTTATCTTCTCCAGTATCATTATGCAAGTACTGTTTCGTGGGTAAATGGGGAGCTAGTTTCTGAAGCCATTTTTCGAAATCCAGATGCAGACCACTTTCATCATCATTAATAAAAATGCTTGATGTAATATGCATGGAATTAACTAGACAAATACCTTCGCTAACAGTGGATTCTTCTACAACTTTTACTATGTCTGGTGTTATATTTATTAGTTTGAATCTCTCTTCAGTATGAAAAGTTAAATATTTTGTAATTGTTTTCATGCTATTCAAGAATTATTATTATTATTTAAGTTATTAATTTGTAAGTGAATAAAAAAACTCTTATTAGATCTATTAATAATTCAAATCGCCAAAAATATGTTCATAAATAAAATTAATGTTGAGCCTGAGTTACTTTATTTGATACTTACTATTGCGGTTGTATTTCTTGTATTAGGTCTTAATTTCAGTCATACTAATTATTCATTCGCTCAATCAGATCAATTTTCTCAACTTCAGAAGGCTTCAAAAACCCAAGCAATTCTACGTTTTCAAAGTCAATTTTGTGGAACGAATTCTACATTACATAGCAACTCTTTCATTGCCGAATATTCACTTCCACAGAAATGTGAAATGCCATTAGGTATACTAGTAGATAATGATACAGTATGGTATTTGTCAACAAAATTGGGCGTTCTTGGAAAATTCAACGCTAATGATAACAATAGTCAGGAGTTCACCATCCCTGTCTGGGAAAGTCGCTCAAAGCCCACGGATGTATCACAAACATGGGATCTTAAAATGGACTCAAATCGCAATATCTGGTTTACTGATGAGAAGCAAAATGGGATCTGGAGATTTGAACGAAATAATAATAGTTTCAGCTTCTTTCCTATCCCAGAACGTCCTTCAAGCTTTGGTACTACATACCCTGTTTCTATAGCATTGGACAATGACGAAATCTATGTTGTAGGTATTCGCTCCAAATCGCTTTGGTTTGCAAATATTTCAGATTTGAAAAATAACTCATCAGAAGGTATTTCAAATATTTCTCTTCCGTTGTCGTCATTCAGCGGAATAGATCCAGAGCTGGTCAGTACTGGATCAATTGCGATAGACAGAGATCGTAATGTCCTTTGGATTTCGACTCTTGCATTTGGAGTTAAAGGTCAATTGTTCAAGTATGATTTAGCTTCAAGAAAATTCACTCCTTTCGATCTGCCAGCACACCTTAATTCACCTGTAGGAATTGCTGTAGATAAAAAGGGAAATCCCTGGATTACAGATCATGGAACCAGTATATTCTTTATGGTTAATGCAACAAATGGCAAGGTTACAGAATTTAGTACCTCGCCACTTTCTAGGATCTCTGCAAATATTCCAAAAGGATCAGGTTATACATTGCCTTATTGGGTTAAGATGGATACAAGAGGGAATCTTTGGTTCAATGAACACATTGGTAACAAGATTGCAAGATTTAATACAACTGATGGAACACTGGTTGAATATTGGATACCAACACAAAATAGCTTGTGGGCGCCATGTACTCCAAACGAAAGTTCTTGTGGAATTTCGAATGCTCTTCAGTTTTCGATAGGAAAAAATAACCAACTGTGGTTTTCAGAATGGACAGAAAATAAATTAGGCATGTTGAATGGCTCAAGACCTCTACCATTTGTTGTGGATACAAGCTCTACAGACTTGAATATCAAGAGAGGAGAAACCACTGAAATACCTCTTAGTGTATCGGCAAACGAACATGTCAACCTAAAAATGATTGCTTCATCCACATTCACAAATACAGGTGACATTGGAAACTCATCCTTTTCATTCAGCCAAGAGTCATTTCCCATGAATTCAGGTGAAACCAAGAACGTAACATTTTTGCTTACTCCTTCAGAGGATCTTAAGAACGGAGAGTATACTCTCATGATTGGAGCAGAAAATAATGAAATATCATATCTTCATTCAATAAAAGTGCATCTTTCATAGTTTAATTAGCCTGTTCAAGAGCCTCAATCCCTGGCATTTTATCTCCGGCCAAAAATCTCAATGTTGCTCCACCTCCAGTTGATAAGTGGGTTACTTCACTCTCTGAAACCCCCGATTTTTTGAGAGCTACAATAGTGTCCCCACCGCCGACAAGTGTCATAGCGCCTCTCCAAAATGCAAGAGCCATACTCTTTGCAACATTCATGGTTCCACCTGCAAAATGTCCGACTTCAAACATTCCCATTGGTCCATTCCAAAAAATGGTACCAAACCCGTTCCCACCAATTTCTGAAGAATATAACCTAGAAGTTTCGTTACCAATATCAAATCCACACATTCCATCTGGTATGTCACCAGAGACGGTTGAAAATGAGTTTTCCTCAGAAGAGACTAAATGATCAAGTGGAAGTAGGATCTTTTCACCAAACGATTCAAGAGCACTTTTCACCCAATCAAAATGTTCCTCGTCAAATAACGAATTACCAATCTTAAATCCTATTGCCTTAAGAAATGTGTATGCGGCTCCACCTCCAAGTAGTAATTTGTCTGCTTTTGGTAATAGATTTTCCAATGCCCCAATTTTGTCCTTAATTTTTGAACCTCCTACCACTAGGGTAAATGGTTTTCTTGGATTATATCTTATCATCGAAAGATATTCTATTTCTTTTTTTAAACTAAATCCTGACAATCGAATATCAAAATTCTTTACAGCTCCATACGTCGAAGCATGTTTTCTATGTGATGTGCTAAAAGCATCATTTACATAAATATCTGCCAATGATGAAATGGATTTACAAAATTCAGGATCATTGTTCTGCTCTTCGGAATAATATCTTAAATTTTCTAATAGTAAAATACTTCCATAATTCAGCTTCTCTATCTTTGTCTGTACTTCGGTACCAATACAGTCGTTGATAAAGTCAACTTTTCTATTGAGTATTTCTTTCAATCTTACAGCTACAGGCGCAAGTGAATTATTGTGATTACGGTATTTAGGTCTGCCCAAGTGGGAAGCCAAAATGACTTTAGCTCCTCTCTTTACAAGATATTCAATTGTGGGAATTGCGCTTCTAATTCGATAGTCTTCAGTAACTAAACTGTTGTCAATGGTTACGTTAAAGTCTACTCTGACTAAGACCTTCTTTCCATAATATTGGATATCATCAAGGTCTGATATAGATCTAAGCAATTACTTTTCCAAATATGGGTTTTAAATGTTACTAGGATAAACTTTTCTCTGTCTTGACTCAATACATGACTGAGTTATAATGAATAGTTATTGAAAGTTGAACTATGTGTAGAGATTATTATCCGATTTTCGTATTTCTATTGTAACTTTATCTCCCACTCTAATTCCAATGTCTTCGTAATCCCTTACACTAATTTTGAATGTTGGGGAATCACTAGCACCCCCACCTGCCATCATTCTTGAGATATTTCCCATAGCTTTTGGAAGATTTTTCATCATGTCTTCTGGAGAGGAAAATGCCATAACATTAGAACCAAATGGGTTCATTGGCTTCTCGTTCTTGTAATCATTAGGATCACTAAAACCAACGTAAACGTAAGGACTTCCATCCTGTGCAGCTTCTATGCGTGCAACAACAAAGTCTTTTTTCATGCTTGCCATATTATTTCTTCCCTTAAAGGCTATAATTTCCTTTCCCTTATAATACTTTACAAACAAAAGATAGGTTTAGGCAAACTTGAAAATTAGATATTAATCTTGGACGGTAAGATAAAGTTAAGTTGTAACAACTCTGAAATAGATGACTTGAATGCAGCAGTCCACAAATGACATAACTTTCTTTTCATTAAAAGATGATTGATAAGAAATAATTTTTTATGTTTCGTTCTTTACATCTGCAATGATTTTTAGTTAATTTCTGTTAGCTTGAAAACATTTACCAAATTTGGTATCCTTTGGTCAGATCCTTGTGACAAATTTTACTATCTCGCATAATTTGACAAATACAAATAACAGAAGTTTATAATTCGTTATCCTCAATATAAACAAGAAATGAGCGAATTGTACTAAATCCTTGACATTAAACGGTAGTGTAAGGATTAGACTTTGTATTAATTAATTATCCTCTATGCCATTATTTTTTAATAAAGTTATCTTGACAGTTGTTGGACACCCTAATTTGCTTGATGCAACCTTAAAACCGCGCTCTGCAAGTTCTAAGTTTGCCTTTGAAACGTACGCTTCAAATATTGATTGTTCTGGTTTGACCCTGGCGGCAAGTCCAGTAGCTTTGCCAAACGCTCTCCTCATTCCTTCTTGCAATCTATCTGCCCCGGCAGTTGCAATCATTTTATTTTCACGTAGCACCAAATGAGGATAAACTGTAAGTCTGGAAAAAAAACTCATGTCCCCTGCTTGAGACATTGTCTTGTTTGCCGCCAACCTTGCTGCTTCTAGCGCATTGTGTCTAATCTGGATTTTTTCACTAACAATTAATTCAAGTTTGTAATCATAATCTACTTTAGACTGCCCTGAAGAGAACCTTGCAATTTTAAGCTGAGGTTTTCCAGAGATGTATTCTCTTCTCACATATGGCATTCCCCTTGTTTCCCTGTAATTAACGCCTTTCATAGCTCATCACTTGTTTTAATACTTAAATCCAACTTTCAGAGTGATTTAATCGTTATGTCTCCAGAAGAAGATCAGAATAGTGAATTCCAAAACATAATTCAGGGGGTTCTGACTAAAAAATGCTTGATAAAAATTGATGATTTTAGATCTCAAGACCAACTTCGCAATAAAGGATATGGTGACAAAGAAAACAATAATTACTTTCTGGAAACTTACGAAGCACTCTATCTGCTTCATTTGAATAAACTCGTCATTATTAATGGGGATGTTGTTGACTTCAGCGATCTAATGAAACATGCATTAAAATACGATAAGGAGATAGTTACAAAATTTCTTGTATACAGAGACTTAAGAAGTAGAGGCTACGTTGTAAAAGAGGGATTTGGATTTGGTACAGATTTTAGGGTATACGAAAGGGGAGGATATGAAAAGAAACGTGCAAAATACGTAATTTTTTGCGTTAACGAAGGGATTAATGTAAAGGTTGGAGAGCTTTCAAGGCATGTACGAGAAATAGAGACTATGGGGAAAAACGCAATAGCTGCAGTTGTAGAAAGACGCGGAGAGGTGATTTATTACAAGCTAACCAATATGAAATTTAATAAGAACAAAAAGCAAGAGATAACTTTAGCCTTTAAAGAAAGAAATAGTTAAATAAACAAATTTTGAAAATGTCAAATGTAGGGAGTGTCATTCAAAGAGATCTACTGTCGGGATTGCGAAATAATTTTGGCTAGATACAATGATGATTATTTCTCCGACGACAGTATAAATGAATTATCCAAACTCCATTACTATTATCATATTAAAGAAGGTCATTCAATAATAGTCAGGAAAAAAGAGAGTTAGTTCAACGTCCTTGCTAGTTCAGCTCATATGAAGATCCTAAACTGGTGTATACGTAAGGATAATATTTTTCCTCGATGATTATTTTTTTACTACAGGATAATGATGATAATGGTAGTCCCCCTATAACTCAAATAGTAATCATGAGTAGATGAAGAGATTTTACCGGACTGCAGAATCTTGTGGTTTGAGTGCTCCGACCGGGATTTGAACCCGGGATCGTCGCCTCGAGAGGGCGAAATGCTTAACCGGCCTACACCATCGGAGCGATAGAAAATTGGATTATTTTCTTCATATAAAACTTATGTTGAAATTTGCATTAGATTTTCTAGAAGATGATTTCATAATGTATACCAAAAAAAAACATCATTATTTCATAAATCATGTTTCAGAGAATTGATGTAAAACTAAGTTTATTCGTAATAGAAGTGTCTTGTACGACTTGCAGCTACTAAAGTCTAGGTTCTCAAAGTTTCTAGTCTGATTTATAAAGTTCTTTGTGCTATATAATAAATAATGGCGTCTGTAGAAATAATTGGTAAAGAAGCAGAATTATTCACTAAGCTTCAAAATGGGAGAATCCGGTGTACTGCATGCGCCAGGAAATGTGAAATTCCTGAAGGGAAAATAGGACTTTGTGGGATTAGAGGTGTTAATAATGATAAATTATGGCTATATGTATATGGGAAAGTAATTGCAGGACATATTGATCCAATTGAAAAGAAGCCTGTAATTCATTATATGCCTGGTTCTTCAATATACTCGATTGCTACAACTGGTTGCAATTGGCTGTGTAAATACTGTCAAAATTATGACATATCACAGAGAAGAAAAATAGAGGGAACTGATATGACTCCATCAGAAGTAGTAGACAAGGCGCAATTTTACGGCGCACAAGGTATCGCCTATACATACAATGAACCATCAATTTTTATGGAATTTGCAAAAGATTGTGGAATCGAAGCACATAAAAAAGGAATATTCAACATTTTCGTATCTAACGGATATGATACGCCAGAATCCGTTAATATGATGTCAAAATTTTTGGATTGTATAACGGTAGATTTTAAAGGTAGTGGAAATCAGGAGTTTGTAAGACGTTATATTGGAATTCCTAGTTCAGAACCAATATTTTCAACTCTAAAAGAAATAAAATCAAAAACTAATATCCACATCGAGATAACTGATCTTATCGTTCCTCAGGTTGGTGACAATTTGGATTCTGCACTAAATCTATGCAAGTTTGTTTATGACGAGCTAGGCCCAGATACTCCAGTACATTTTTTACGTTTTCATCCTGACTACAAGATGATGGAATTTGATTCGACTCCTGTTTTAACTCTGGAAAAACATTATGACATAGCGAAGCAGGTTGGATTGGAATATGTTTACATTGGCAATGTACCGGGACACAAGTTGGAAAACACTTACTGTCCTGAGTGCGGCTACTTGGTAATTCAAAGGTACGGGTTTAATATTGATGGGTGGAATCTAGATGAAAAAAATTGTTGCATACAATGTGGACATAGTATTCCAATTGTGGGATCTCTTCAAAAGAAGAGCAAGAGATGGTTTCATTTTATAGAATGATTTTCCCTTACGTTGTAAAAGTGGCACAGAACATCAAATCAAAATAGACACAATCGATTATTTAAAAAGACCATCCTAAATTCCAGTTTTTTTCTCAATTGCAGCTCACGTGTTATACTAAAGTCATTTTTAGACAATCTGATGAGAACAGTTAATCAGTTTGTGTACGATTGAACTCTAGGTTTGCCTTTTTTAGGAAGGTTTTTGGCAAAGGTGTAACATATCATTGTAAACATTGACAGAATTATTTTCCATAACTGAAAACTATGTAAAAAATCGCGTAAAGGCCCGCCATGAAAATTCAAAGAAAGGAGATAATGGTATAGTGCTCGTTGTAGGTGGTAGCAGTTTGTATCATGGCGCTCCAATTTTGGCATCACTAACTGCACTACGTGCTGGCGCTGACTTGGTTTATACTGCAGTGCCTAGAATTATTATTAACGCGATAAGGTCATATTCCCCAAATATCATTGCATTGCCCATGACTGATAATTCGCTTACAATTGGATCGGCAAACCGATTGGTTAAGAGTCTTCCAAAGATACCACATACAGCAACTATCGGGATGGGAATGACAATATCCAAAGCTGAAGCTTTAAATTCACTTGTCAAGAAGCTGAAGGAGAACGGAACAAGACTAGTACTTGATGCCTCTGCGCTAATTCCAAGAATCATTACAGAAATTACAGAGACTGATACTATTATCACTCCACATGCTGGCGAATTCAAAAGAATTTTTAATGAAGAAGTGGGAATCAGCAAAAGTGAAATTGTATCAAGCGTCTCAAGAATGGCAACTAGGTATAAAATTACCATAATTCTAAAAGGATGGTTAAATGTGATAGCTGATCCTAGTGGCAATGTTGCAACAATAAAAAGGAGTACTCCTGCTATGACTGTTGGAGGAACCGGCGATGTGCTTGCAGGACTTGTGGCCGCGCTTTATTCAAAAATAAATTCCGCCTTTGATGCATCTGCTCTAGGAATTTATTTTAACGGTTTGGCCGCCCATGTTGCATTTGAACAGCTTGGACTTCATATGGTAGCTACTGACTTGATAGAAAATCTGCCAAAAGTAATGATGCCATTTGACAAAATATACAGTGAGAAGATCTAAATTTTTTTTACTTTATACTAAAAGATTACATACTCCAATTCAGAATGATATTTATTTTACTTTCCAGTATATATTATTGTGAACCAAATTATAATTATTCTGATTACTTTGTCCTTCACACTGTGCATTTTCCAATTTTACTTTATTCCACTTTATGGAGAGGATATTAGAATTTCTTCAGGATCCAACTTTATTGATTCTAGCGGTAAATTGAATATCATAGGTGTTGTAACAAATTATGGAACAACATCTCAACATGTGACTGTAGGACTAAATGTCCATAATCAGATTGATGGTTCAAAAACCGCCTTGCGTGATCCCACATTTAGTAAAATTATTTATCCAGGGAAGGAATCTCCGTTTAAATTTAAAATAAATAGGGACTATGATGTCTTGGGTAAACCATACATATTAGCGATAGATAATACAAATGAACCCTTTTATAATGTCATAGTTCAAAATTATTCTAATTTTCCAGTAGGTCAAAACAGAGAATTAGTTGGAACATTAAAGAATACAGGGCAAGTCGCATTGCACAATATTAGTGTGTATGCATCAGTTCACAACAAGAATGGAACGCAAATAGATTCTATCAAATCTAATATTATACCTATACTAAAGCCAGGGGAAGTAAAACCATTTTCAGCAAGACCAGACTACGCGGTGGTAAAAGGTGCAAATTATTTCAGTTGTGCTGGATTTGATCCAAACGCTCCACCCAACACTCTTGATTTAGGCAATGGGAAGTTTCTAACTTATGGCTTGGAGAGCGTTGCGAAGATAAGTAATTTCAGTTATGATAAATCGACCGATAGTATATCATTTATTGCTGATCATTATAATCCTTTGGGTGGTATCGTTACTTTTAGGATACCACAATTAGATTATAATCAGAATATAACAATATATTTAGATAATTTAGGACTAAAGGATCAACAAATTACAAAAAATGGCAAGACAATTGTTACTAATATTTTTATCCCACCAAACGAACACACCGTAAGAATTTCTGGTATCCTAAATAGGTCCTAAAGCATATTTTACTCTCATGTATCGTGTGAATGTTAACTAGATTCACCCGACATGATGTATTCATTTTTAGCTATTTCTTATTTTCGCCTGAGGCAGACGATATGTTAAGTTTAGTCCCCATTTTTAATATGTAAGGGGTAGCAAAAGTGGTAACAATTGTAACAACCCCTAAGATAGGAAGAATATATGAGGAAACAGCACCTACGTCCTGACCCCCTTTTCCAACTATAAGTGACATCTCACCCCTCGCAGATGATAGTCCAAGGCCAGTTCTAACCGCTGTAGTAGTATCATATCCTGCTCTAATTAAAACAGGTATGACTATCATCATTTTTACCATAAACGATGTCGCAATAAGGATTAAAGCAGGAATGATAAATAGTGGAATTTTAGACACATCCACAAGAGCACCTATCGATACAAAGAATAATGCTGCAAACACATCTCTAAGGGGAATAGTTATGACACGAGCTATACCGGCACTATTAGATTCAGCTACGAGCACACCAGCCAGAAACGCTCCTATTACCGGGGACAATCCAAGTTCAATGGCAACAAAAGATAAACCAAAGGCCAGACCTAGTATAACTATTATCAATACAGAGTAATCAGTTTTCCTAGCCAGCTTGTCTATCACTGGTGGCAAATATCTTGAACCTAGGATTAGAATTGCCGCTATGAAACCCAAAACTATTCCTACCGATAATAGTACGTTAATAAATGATACAGCTGCTGTTAAAGCCACTGATTGTAGAATACCTAGCATGGTAATGACAATAACATCTTCTACAATCAATATCCCCATTATCAATACACTTGATTTGTCGTTAATCATGTTTAGTTCTTCGAGTATCTTTACAGTAACAACAGTACTAGTAACTGACATGGCAAGTGCCAAAAACATTGAGTCAAATTGTGAAAATCCAAGTGTTCGTGCGACGAAGAATGTAACTAATAGGGTACCGAGTGATTCTGCAATGCCTACGACCATAGATATTCTTCCAACTGATCTTAGTTTTGTGATAGGAAACTCAGTTCCAATTACAAACAAAAGAATGATTATTCCAATCTCCGCTAGTGTATTGATCGTCCCTACTTCATGTATTAAACTAAATGGAGGAGTAAATGGGCCAATTACCATACCGGCCAAAAGATATCCAATTACCATTGGTTGCTTCAATTTGTGGGTAACAAAAACCATAACCGCGGCCACAATCATTACCACCGCAAAATCTTGGATTAAAAAGCCTGTCTCCAATTGTGCTATGAGATCGAAAAAATACAAAAATTACACTACCTAATAATCAATATAATTCCAGTACTATTCTCATATATCACGAATTTTCTATTTCAAAATCATAATTCCTCAATCCATGAGTCTTTATGAATCGCAAAAGTTCATCATGATCATCAATTTTGTAATATCTTTTCATCTTTTCTAAAGTTTCATCGTCATAATGTACGTATCTTTTTACTTTTGCCTTCCCCATGCCATATTAAAATATCTAATCGCACTTAAATATTTCAAAAAAATATAATGAAAAATTGAACCTGGATAAAAATGATTGATTACTAATCGAATATACACTGCGTTTTCAAGAACTCTAGCAATTCTTCTCTTTTTTCAAAGCCATAATATCGCTTTAGTTTTTCTAAGGATAGTTCATCGTATACTAGCTCATCGTGCTTTTTGTCTTTATGAGACGCTAATGGAACGCTCAATTGTTTTCTTGTACTATTTGATGACAACATCTGGATATATTAGCATTTTTCTCAATTTAATAAGATGAAAAATACCTTCAACGTGACAAAAGATATTAAGAATCATTGCATGACTAATTAAGCAGAATGGAAAAATCAAATTACCTTGTTCATATCAGCTTAGGCACAGACAATGGAGTTAACTCTTTTTTGAAGTATTTATTAATATACAGCATTGTAGATATTGAAAGTGATATATGACATCGGGAAAATATTTCAATAGGGCAGTAATTGCGCTAGACGCACCTCATATTGGATATGTAGTTCGAGAAACAGATGATAAAATAGTAGTATTTGGGGAAGGCGAGCAGAGATATGATATACCACTCTCGGAAATCAAGACAGTTAGCAAAAATGTCTTAGTTGGACTAAAGTTTGAAGAAATTGCAAATAAATATTCGGTTAAAAGGGATGCACCACTTCCTACCAGTAAATATGTGGACCCTTGGGGAAAAGATGATACTACTGACTTTGCCAGATATGAGGAAGAATATGCAAAGACGCTCTTCAATAAAGGGGTCAGGATAGAAAATGAAGATCATGTAGGACATATTATGAAGGAAACTGACGACAAGATTGTCATCTTCGGTGAACGTAATTACAGATTTGACGTTCCTAAATCTAAAATCATTGCTGTTGGAAGAAACGTTATATTGGGGATGGATTGGGACGAACTTTATACCTATACGGTTGATAAGAATTCACCACTACCTACCGGAGAACCTATTGATAAACTAGTAGAGGAAGAAGACAAACTCTAAAACTCTTATCTTTTGAGTCAGTCTTCAGTTCTTTATCTAAACTTGCTTGATGGAGAATACATGCAAAAATGTTAAAGGTAGAAATTTTAACAAAAAAGAAAGTAGATACTTTTAGAATATTTGCTTCGCTTCCTGATATGGGTAGAGTTGGTGGATTAGTATCTTCATTTTTGGCCAGTAATCTAGAAACTGAACATATTGCAAATATAATTTCTAACCCCAAACCGTGGGTAAATGTTAAAGATGGTGTTATAGAATCAACTAGGGATATTTACAAGATTTATTTTTCAGATAGAGAAAAACTATTAATTCTTACTGGTGAAATGCAACCTGAAGACCATAGAGAACTTCTCGAATTGTGTAACACATTTCTTGATTTTTGTTCGTCGATTGGTGATGTAAAAAGACTCTATACCGCAGGTGGGTCATTAAACGAAATGCTCACAGGAGAACCAAGAGTTGTAGGTGTCGCAACCAAACCACAACTGAAAGAAATTCTTGTTAGTTCTGACGTGGACACTTTGGGTTCTGAATTTACAACAATAACATGGTTTAACGGTCTTATCTTGGGAATGGCTTCTGATAGAAATATTGAAGCAATTGGATTTTACGGCGAAATTTCGGACAAAACCCTACCTCAACCTCTCGCAGCAAAGAGTATCGTAAAGGCCTTTTCTAAAATTGAGCACTTGTCGATATCTACCAAACCCTTTGATGTGCAATACGAAGAAGTTTTGGATCATATTGAAAGAAACAAAGGAACGAAAAACCTGGATCAATAAATAACTAGATCTTGACGGAAATGGAGAATGGATCTTCCCTATGACTAATAGAAAAGCACGAATTTATTCCAATTTTTAATATTGTTACTAAATCGTGAACTATTGCATCATCGCATTATTATTTCACATTACTGTCATGATATTACAACAAAACCTCTTGCAATACCTTTCCGGGTAGTGTCCAAGCCAGTTTGCTTGGGGATTTTTAATGACTTTACTGCAAGCTCCAAGTTAAATTCTCCCTTAGAAGGTATTGATACAGTCTGATTTGAAATTCCATTTATTGCTGTGATATTATTCTTCTTTACGATCTCTCCTCCTGTACTGTTTCGGATAAACAAATCGTAATTAACATCTGCATTTAATCGATTGCCACTAGTAGCATCACTGAAATTAATATTTAGATTATTTTGTCCTATCACGGGAGGATTTGGATTCCACAATAAGGATGCATGTATCCCTCCTGTATCGGTTACCATATCCACAGAAGTTTTTTGCGACTGATTTGCTAGCGGCCGAAGTGTAAAATGCATTGAATTATTGCTATTTGCTACCACTTGATTATTTTCGGCTAGTTTGATTATATCATTTTTGTTCAAGAGAAAGTGAAGTACTAATGCCTTGTCAAAGCTAAATGGATCTACGGCAAGAGATCTTCCCACTACTGGTTGTCCATTTACTGTGGCATTAAATGCGGTGGAATTAGAGAATTCGTTGAATGATTTTGGAACCCTAAATTCTTCATGAACAAAAATATTTTGTGATTTTATTCTTGAAAGATTCCAGCTAAATGGCATTGTCCATTCTGCTCTCAAATCTTTGTTTTCAAAGGTGAAATTTTTGATTTTATCATAATATGAGATTAATGTGCTATTAAATTTGTCATTTCCGTGCGTTAAATTAGTTGTAAATACATCACCAATGCTTAGGTAAGAATCAAATCTAGGAGCATTTTCAGGCTTAAAGATGTTTCTGACATTGTCAATTCCAAAGATTTCTATACCAAAATGATATAATCCGCCTTCAGTGAGGACAGGGCCAGCTACTGTGAGTTGCCCCGTCTCATCTGTCCATCCGCCCAAAAAGGGTTCTGTAGATCCGTAGACTGTAACTGGGCCTGAGCTTGGTCGGAATTTTAATGTTAATGGTCCATCCTTTGAATAAAATAATTCACGTAATAGTAATTTGTCACCTTTGGTAATAGTTACAAAATAATTAACATTAGTAATATTATTTCCAGTCTTTGAATCAAATAACTTTAAATGGAAGAATGCATTTTGCTTCGACTCAGATGTCAATATGGGCGGACTTATTTTTGTGAAAAGGCTTGCTACTCTATTCCCTACTGTAGCTGGAGGTAGGTTTTCTTGAAATATTCCATCAGCTTTCACTTGCTGCAAATTAGGAAGTAGAATAGTGCCGGTTGCAAACAGAAAAGAGATAATTATTATTGTATACCTTTCCATGTTCATTTTAGCAAATAATTGGTAATTTATATTATTGAACAAGAGACTGATGGACCTATCGTTACGATATTTGATCTATCAACAATGGAACCGTATGGCGTAAATGCATACTTTGATAAACTTTCAGGAAGTTTTGTGGCTGATTAAAGTGGGCCAATTAAGGTTATCGGTAATATTTTTTCTCTCAGCAATTATGCGGTAATTCTTGAAGTAACATGTTTTGATTTTGATAATCTCTTTCTTCCGGTTCCTTTGAAATTTGAATTCCCCCTTTCTATCAATAGTTAGTCCTACTAAGGATGATTTTATGAAAAATTGAGAACACCCTTAGAAAAATTTTTCTATCCATGACGAATATTCTATCGTGTGACTATCAAAGCATCAGTATCATTTAATGATATAGATTACGATATTTATAATACCGTACTTGAGTGTTGTAGAAAGAATGCAGAGATAAAGTATGCTGATAAGCAGAAAAATAATATCGTAGGTAAATCTGTGTTTGGAACTCAAAACCAAAACAAATCTGGAATAAATTTTCAAATTATTGTAAAAGAAAAACCAACTGGAATCGAGATATATGATTATTCAAAACGTGGTTTGGATAGAAAGTTTGCGGACAGTTTTTTTAATCTACTATTACCCATTATCGGACAGGACGTAGATATAATGTTCGAAGACCAGGATGAATGCGCAATCTGTAAGAAAAAATTCAAGCTGGGATTATCAAGATATATTCCATCCATAGGTTGGGCAACACATAGCGAATTGTGTGAATCATGCTATACTTTATTATCAAGCCATGAAAAAAACTATTGTTGTGTCTGCCAAAAAAAACTGGGAATTAGGAAATATTCCGCAAGAATTAGTTGGAATCGCAATCTCATGTTATGCAAAGAATGTTATCTTATAGAAAAACCACAGATGCAAAATGATGTTAGTGTAATAAGCAGTAATGGTGAATTAACTCATCCAATGAAAAGTAAGACTAGCTCATCGATTCCATCCAAACTTTTAAACAAGTCAATAATAATTGGAACTGATGATCCCCTACACATACTTAAGATTAGGTTTGCAAAAGGAGAAATAAGCAAAGAAGATTATCAAGAAATGAAAAGGTTACTTAATGATGATTGATTTTTTCGTACTATATTCATTTTCACCATCCTACTAGTTTGTCAAAGAATAGATGGAATTCTATTTTACTGGCAGATATTTCTAGCTTATAATCGCATTTTCTTCCAAGAATTATTCCCTTAGCCTAATAGGGCCAAAATATATGCATATTTTTAAAATAAATGAATAATTTCAACAAAATTATAATCTAAATTAAATTATATTATTCTCATCTTAGAATAATATTTATAGTGGAATACTATACAATGCGATAATGAATCGTAGTTTAATAGTGGCAAGCTTACTAGTAGCTAGCTTTTTGCTTGCAAG
>JBKPGB010000119.1:0-5495 GCA_046729135.1 Thermoproteota archaeon
TCATAATTTAGTCGTCATTCAAGTTAATTTTAGTTTCGTCCTTAAATTCATTGGTTGTTTACTAAAGAAACTATAATACGTTGTACAATTTAAATAATACTTTGATGAATTATTGTATGCTTTCTTCATGGCCGCTAATCAAAGAAAGATTCTGGTAACAGGTGCAACAGGGCAACAAGGCGGTTCATTAGCCAGGTTATTGCTTCGTAAAAAACATAAAGTATATGCACTAACTAGAAATGCTCAATCTGCTTCAGCCCAAGACCTTAGAAATAAAGGAGCTAATACAGTGAAAGGAGACCTTGATGATTCTGATTCATTAGAGCATGCTGTAAAAGACGTAGAATCTGTATTCCTGATGGGAACACCATTTGAAGATGGAACCGAGGGTGAAACTCGCAGAGGAAAACTCATGGCTGATATAGCTAAGGAGAACGGTATTGAGCACCTAGTCTACAGTTCAGTTGCAAATGCTGATAAAAATACAGGTATTCCTCATTTTGAAAGTAAGTATAAAGTCGAGCAGCACATTAAAAGTCTTGGAATCCCTTACACCATTATCGGTCCTACTTTTTTCATGGAAAACTTGCTTGGTTCAGGATTAGGGCAGGGTCAACTGACTTTACCTTTGTCTTCATCTAGTATTTTACAGCAAAGCGCTCTTCAAAATATTGCAGAATTCTCAGCTCTGGTACTTGAGGGTCATGATCCATTTTTGGGTAAGAGAATAGACATTGCATCTGATGAAGTTACGGGAGAGCGAGCTGCTGAAATTTTATCAGATGAGTTAGGCTACAAGATTAAATATGTACCTGTCCCATTAGAACGCGTCTACCAAGCAAATGAAGATATGGCTCGCATGTATGACTGGTATGAGAAAGTAGGAACAGGGATAGATATTTCAGCTCTTCACCAAGAGTATCCCCAAGTTAACTGGCTTTCCTTTAAGGATTGGGCCAAATTACAAAAATCGAATGGTCATACAATGCCATGATGGCCAGAGCATCATAGAACTGTTACTGCCGCATTCAAGAACCTGAATTAAGTACTTTCATTGCTACTTGTTTGAATTCTTCAAAGCTATATTTCTCTACTTTTATAATTACAAATCTATATAACAAGGGATCTAACATTTTCCTTGTACTATTGGAAGTGGTAAAAACAAATCATTCAATTGTGTTTGCCTTGTCTTCTATATTTGGTCTCTGATAATATTGAGATTCGACAACAACTTGATGGTATTCTTTTCAGAGCGACAATGTGACATTTTATCATCATACGGCTTCAGTTAATTATGGCGAATTTTTACGTAAGTTGGATATCCAATCCTTAACTGCGGAGATTTCATCATATCCTAATTCAAGACCAGAATTTTCCTGAAAATTTAGGACCACATTTGTCGCCGCCTTTTCAAAAAAACCAAAAAGTGTTTTGTGCTTGAAGTTATACTACTTCGTCACCCCTTTTGTTGCATTTAGGATTAATTCGGCGATCTCATCTGGGTGTGTTACAAGTGACGCATGGCTAGAGTTAAGAGATATAGTAGTAGCATTCATTCGTTTTGCGAAATTACGTTGTACATCAGGAGGGATAATATGGTCACCCTCAGACACCTCAAACCATGTGGGAAGTTGCTTCCAGGCAGGAGGGCCAGAGGGTTCAGTAGCAAATGATTGATGAGCTGGCTTTTGCACAACGGCCAAGGTTTCAGCTTCAGTCGCATTTGCATCCTGAATAAACGCTTCGTGGAACATCTTTGGGTTTAGGTACAGAAATCCTCCGCTATCGGGAACCAATAATCCTGGAGGTAATGTTGCAAGATCAACGTAATTCGCGGTAGATTCACCCTGATCAGGAGCAAAGGCTGAAACGTAAACAAGCCCTGTTACGTTTTGATTATTATAACCGGCATTGGTGATTACGAATCCGCCGAATGAGTGTCCCACAAGTATTGTTGGTTCGCCAACTAGGTCAATTGCGCGCTTTACAGTTGCGACATCATCTGCCAGAGAATGGAGAGGAAGTTGAACAGCAATAACTTTGTGTCCTGCTTTTTCCAAGGTTGGAATTACTTTACTCCATGAAGATCCATCAGCCCATAAACCATGGACTAAAACGATATTCGTAGCATTTGTTCCCATACCCAGTACTCCTTTAAGTTGCATTAATGTCTTATTTTTTGGGGTAGCCGAGCCGGAATACGCGGGTGACATAAAGCCCAGAAGTAGAATTAAACTCAGACACAATAAACCAGAAAATTTTATATTTTTCACTCTTATCATGACAATGACAATATTTCGCATAATAAATTTGCATGTCGTAAGCGTTATCGCCTTGATATTGATTATCCTAATTAAGATAACAAAAGTTCACTCATTCAAAATTAGCTGGGCAGCGTGTTTTGCGCTTGCAACTGACGCATTAGACAATAATCCCTCCTTGCCTACCCAGTCTCCTACTATGTACAAATTGTCCGCAATCCTTACATCAGGTCTTCCAGCTAATCCCCCTGTTGCAGCAGTAACAATAGCATTAGACACCACCATGTTGGGTAGTGGTCTCTTCTTAACAAGCACCTGTCTCCATCCTGGCTGCATTAAATCAAGGAGCTCCTCTAACTCTGGCTGATCTTCTCTTGGTTTAGGTACAATAGAAGTACCAAGATATTTCGAGACATGGATTAGCGCTCCACCCTCAGGAGCAAGTTTTGCATATGCGGAATGAACGGAAAAATATAGCGGGCTGTCAACTCCCAAAGCAAACAATGCATCCTTGTCCGGAAGACTGCTAAGAGCAACATCCAGACATACCATGCGTACGGGTTTTGCTTCCTTAGCTGCCTTAGACAGTACCTCTGGTCTCTCTTTATCATCGAAGAGACCAAAGGCATCCATTGGACCTAGCGCTATTACAACAATCTTTGCTAATACTTGGGTTTTGTTAGACAGTAAAACTACCCATTCAGAAGAATCTGTTCTTTTTACCCTTGTTACCTTTTCTCCCATGACAATCCTTGCATTTGCATTTTTGATTACCTTTAGAAGTCCGTCTACGAGTGTCTGCCAGCCTACATCTAAATACATGTTCCCACGTCGACTAGCCACATAGATTTGGCGAAGTGCGGATCCTATGCTCTGAATATCCGGATCGTTTGCGTAAGTATTTAGTCTCAAAATTGTCTTAATTATTTCAGCAACATTTGCGTCATGAATATTCTTGTCTAACCATTCCTGAACACTAACCCCTTCTAGTTGTGAAAAATCAATTTTGGTAGGTGAATTAAAGAACTGAATTTCATCCGATTCTACTAAACTGCCATCACTCTTTACAGAAGATAGCCAACTACCATAATCGCCCGGAACTTCACGTTTCCTGCCATCGCTTACTAAATATGCCTTCCCTGCCGCCCCAGCAATGCCTCCAGTAAAAGTGATTCCTATCTCTTTTAAAATTGAGTCGGTTGCGTCAGTGAGACATAGAGCATGTGGTCCTTGATTAAAGTAAAAACCATCTACTTCTTCAGTTCTTGCACGACCTCCTATTTCTTTAGATGATCGTTCAAATAACGTCACTGTCTTTCCAGAACGGGCAAGCAGCGCAGCAGTTGTAAGACCTGCAAGCCCCCCTCCAATAATTATGACATCTAAACTATCGACTTCATTTGACATTGAATAATCAACTATATAGAAGCATATGTTAAATGTTACCCTTCTACTGAGCAATCAATCTTAGAACAGTTGAATTTTTTCTTTTGATTAACACTTCGTTGTCATTACGTGTGATCGCAGTCGGCCCTTTCGATATTTTTTTCAGAATCTAACTCGATTAAAGGTCGCCCTGTAGTAAAGCTTTAATTGATTAACTAACATGTCTTTAAATAAATAATAATATGGATATCAAGCCACAAAATGTACTAGATTATCATGGTAACAACGCCATATTTATGGTTTGGAATTTTAAGAAGGATTTAGATTTTAAAGATGCTTTTAAGAGGATTTGTAAATTGGTTATCAATCTTGATAATTCAGCTTATGTCCGTTTTCCTGATTCTGGGGCAAGTTGTGTAATGGGGATAGGATATAACCCTTGGATTGATCTTCATCTCCCTATTCCAATCCCCAAAGAATTAGAGAGCTTTGCACCTATTGTTGGTGAAAAACACACAGCCGTTTCTACCAAAGGAGATCTGCATTTTCATATCAGAGGGAATAGTAGTAGTGTATGCTATGATTTGGCACATGCAGTATCTGACGTTTTGGAACCAGTAGCAATAAGCATAGAAGAAATCCATGGTTTCAGATATTGGGATGGTCGTTCTATTTTTGGTTTTGTTGATGGTACCGAAAATCCCCAAGGACAAGAACGGGCATTCTTTGGCCTGGTCGGTGACGATGATCCTGTCTATAAAGGAGGAAGTTACCTTTTTGTTCAAAAATATATTCACGATTTAAATGCATTTGAAGAATTATCTACTGAAGAACAGGAAAAAGTATTTGGCAGACATAAATTGAACGACATCGAAATGGAGGATGATATAAAACCGTCAAATTCTCATATTGCTCTGGCTAATATAGGCGATGAATTTAAAATTATTCGCGATAACATGCCTTTTGGAAACATATCGACCAACGAAATGGGAACTTACTTTATTGCTTATTCCAGTACATTTAGTACTGTAAAGAAAATGCTGAACAATATGTTTATTGGCTCTCCTAGAGGAAATTATGACAGGTTATTGGATTTCAGCACGCCAAAAACCGGGACCCTGTTTTTTGTTCCGACATTGGATACGTTGGATGACTTTTCATCAGGATAAATTTTAATTAACCAATTTGCCTTTTTATTTTATCTATTTTCTTAAATGTAGGAATAATTACTATGTGAAATCACACTTTAAATTATAAATTAAAATAAATCCTTGTCTCCATATCTAAGATAATGAATGATTTTGTATTCTTAAATGGTAATGAACAAGAGCTATTGGAAATAGATTATGAAATTAATGTTGCATTTAACATTTCAGAGCTTAAAATGGTTGAAGATAAAAATGACTAAATATGTTGGGACCATTGAAGATTACTTGAGGGGAAAAGGCTTCACCGAAGTTCACTATCACGAAACAGGATCACTTCCTTCGCGTGCTCATTATGGCACTAAACATAAATGTTCATTTAGATAATACAGATAACTGGTTGCTTTTATATTAAGAAAAAAAGAGTATTTTCAGAATGATTAACGAATTTGATTAACGTATTGGACCAAGCGCCAATATCATTAACTGGTATATTATTTAGGGATTTTATGTAGGTAATTTTTTGTTCAAATTTTTATCGTTATCATTATCATTGTCTTCTTACCATTCTGCATAGGTCTAATGTTATCTTTGGATAAATGGTCATGTGGCAACCCTAATAAATCATAAAGTAAGATTATAGACTATGTCGAATAAGAATGCGACTGACAAGCAGGGAATCATTGATGGACTGAATGAAGAC
>JBKPGB010000120.1:0-7911 GCA_046729135.1 Thermoproteota archaeon
GTTTCACACATCCCACACTCGGCATTGCCATTTGCAATATCTACAGAGGAGATATCTTCATTTTTATAATCACATTTTGGACATGTGAATGTGAATTTCATATTGAACTCATATACTTCGATCGTTTCAGTCATCTACAGTTAGAAAAAAATTTGACCTATTTAAAAGTCTCGTAAATAAAGAACATAACAAAAACATAAATCAGCAAGAGGCATTGAGTTTATTTATTGAAATCTAATACTAAATGTATATTCTGTTCTATCATTAATGATGATCTAAAAGCTGTGAAGATATACGAAGATTCACTCTTTGTTGCATTTATGGACAGGTATCCAATTAATACTGGACATACTTTAGTACTTCCAAAGAAACATCATGAAGATATTTTTACAATGGACGACGCAGAAATAGGAAAACTATTCTTAACTGTTTCATTCCTGGCAAAGGGGATTGTAAAGGCATTAGACGCAAAGGGACTAAACATTGGCCAAAATAATGGAAGGGCGGCAAATCAAATAGTACCGCATGTTCATGTCCATATAATTCCAAGATACAACTATGACACACCAAATGGAAGGTGGCCGACAAGAAATCTCATTTCAGATGAAGAACTAGACAAGATTGCCCAAAAAATAAAAGCGTCTCTGACAGTAAACGGCATTAAAGTAAATTAGTATATACCCGATTAGTTAATGTGAGGGCTTGAAACGTAAAAGTGCGCCAATATTTCCTAAACTCACGAGTTGAGCACCTTCTTCTGTTTTTGACGAAATTACTTCCATCTTGGTACCACTATTGGCAGATAATTCCTCAAGGAGATCCACTATATCTTTTTCTGTAATTTCCTTATCGTCGCTTCCGCATTTGGGACAGGATTTAGAAAACTCTTCTTGCTTCACATTGATTAAATTGATTCTTTCAACAAACTTTTCCTGAGTATTTCCACATTTATTGCATTTTATCTCCAAATGCATGTATGGTATTTCATCTGTAATAATCAATGTGTCCACAATTCCACTTTTCAACATTTTTAGAACATCATGAATTCCATATACGGCTAATCCTTGATCGGAATAAACTTGACTCATAAATTTCTTGATAAGTTTTTTTTCGTCTAATAATCTGTACTCTGTTATTATTCCCTGTTCGTTCACCTTGTCCAAAATTTCCCGAACTCCCTCGCTCCCAGAATATGAGCTATCAATTGTCGCAAGTACGCTACTTTGTAGTCTATAATCAAGATATTCCTCCTTCAAAAAGTTTTCCTTTGTTGGACCCGGTCCGCCTACAATTAAACCGTTAATTTTGTGTTCATTGATAAAGATTTTTTGTGCATGATCTGCAATTCTGTGAAAATACTCGTTCAGTTCATTTTCCCTGAGTCTCTCAAATCTTCTGGCAGACTGCCCTCCTTGTCGATGCTTTCCAGCAACTCCAGAAGTTAGTGTGTCTATCACTTCCCACCTATCTCCCGTGAGTATCCCTAAACCTGCTTCCTGGCTGTCTATTGCAAGCAGTCCTATCACTTTCTCATCCTTGAGCATATCTTTGATATGATCTGTCCAAAAATGGTCGTCGCATCTGTAAAGATTAATCTGAATAGGTTTTGGTGGTAGAACTGAATAAAGCTCTATCTTCTCATTTCCTATTCCCTTGCTGTTAGGGATGGCTCCACAAAAGATAGCAAGCCCATTTTCTGGTGTTTCCTTAAACAATTTAAGATGCTCCACTGTTTTACTCAATGCATCCTGTACATGAGTTCTTGTTAAATCAGATTTTATATTAGACGCAGTGCCAGATTCATTTCTGAGTTGGCCTATTACTTCAAAAATTGGTCTTCTTGGAGGAACATATACTGTAACCAATTCGGTGCCGTGACCAGCAATGTTTGATAGTTGATTTAACATCTTGGTTAGTTTGTATCTCTTCACAGAATCCCACGTTTTTTTGTGGGTATCTAGACTCATTTCTAACAGTATGACATCTTTAAGTCAATATAATATAAGGTTAAGGCTATCGTTTTTCGCATTCTATAGTCTTAATTGTGCCCATATACCATTACTATAAAAATACGAGTTCAGAATAGGTAATCAGCAGATGCTTCCTAGAATTGATTACATAAAGCAAGGAAGGGTGAAACTGGGCTTGACTCAACGTGAATTAGCATCTCTATCTGGAATTAGCACGTCTATGATAAATCAAATTGAATCAGGACGATGCAAGCCCAGTTACGATACGGCTAAAAAAATATTCGAGGTACTTAGTTCTCAAGAAGGAAAAACCTCATTGAAGGCCGGAGACATATGTAGTCATGAGGTGATTTCAGTCGAGAAAGATGAGAAATTGGAAGTAGCGATAGAAAAGATGATGAAAAATTCAATTAGCCAAATCCCAGTTAGAGAAGAGTCTAAAATTGTGGGCCTCGTAAGCGAAGATGTACTTGCTAGAAAGGTACTTGAAAGTGAGGATAAGAAAAACATCCATCAGGTACCCATTTTGCAGATAATGGAACCACCTCCACCAATAGTTGATATATCAACACCTGCTAAAGCACTAATTCCACTTGTAAGATTTGCAAAGTGCGTGCTCGTAAGTCGCAAAGGAGAGATTACAGGAATCATAACCATAAGTGATACCTTAAAAATGGCAGAATAATAAACGACTTAATCACTCAATTTTTCCAAGCCAACGCAGCAATCTGCATTCTTTAAACAATCTTCGCAAATATTTATTGCGCTTCCACCTGGTAGTACATCCTCACACAAGGCG
Organism: Thermoproteota archaeon; assembly: GCA_046729135.1. Lineage (GTDB taxonomy): Archaea > Thermoproteota > Nitrososphaeria > Nitrososphaerales > Nitrososphaeraceae > TA-21. The sequence continues at coordinate 2,770 of JBKPGB010000120.1, forward strand.
CACTTTTTTTGAGTTGCCTTCATTATGGATATATTATTCCAGTGCCTGATATATATTTTCAAGTACTCGCGTAATCATACTTTAATGCTATTCCTTAGCTAACATACAAATGAATTTCAGTTCAATTCCTAAATTTTCAAATCATTTTACGCTTCTTCTTAGTCTCATTTGCTACCCACTTTGTAACCAATATCAATCCAAACACTGGAAAGCTACCAATGAACAAATATGGAAACATGGCAAGGAAGATTGATGGATGAAACAAGTCCATAGCTAGTACAATCTGCAATGGCATAATATATTTCTGTAGCTTCAGGGATTCTAACCGAACATTTGTAAAGACTATTAATTAACGTGATAAGCTTCCTACTGAATTAATTCGGTTCTTATTATTCATAATTTCCGCAGGAAAAGAATCACGACTCTTTTGTTACATACTGGTCTGAATCTATTGTCAAAGAATAATTTTTGATTTTGGAAGATTGAAGTTTATCATCCATTACTATTGTAAAACTTGCTTCAGAATGCGAAGTTATATTGTTGGGTTCAGCAATTGCACTTGATAGACCAATTATTTTACCATTGTTGTCATAAAAAGATGAAATTGCAAGAACGTTGGTTGCAGTTTCGTTACCCACATTTGAAATTCTTCCACTAACATAATAATATCCAAATATATCGGCTCTGGATTTTGAAGATGTAATAACCATGCTATCTGGTTTCTGATTTCCAACCTTACTTGTAAAATTCAGAGCATAGTTAGAAATTTGGTTAGATTTATCTTTATCCAGAAATATTATTTCAAATGGTGATACCTGTCCGATATTTATTGAACGTACTGCGACTATTCCACTAGCATTGCCTATGTTTTGTCCGTTTTTGTCATAAAAAATAGCATATATTGCAACACCGTACTGAGGTTCATTTGAAATATTTCTTATTTCACCGAATAAATGGATAAATCCACTTTGATCGGTTATGGTATTTGTTTGTAATACCTTGAAATTCTCTAGGGAGTAGACCGGAGTATTTATAACCAATATCAATATCCCAGAAGAAAGCAATACCACTTTTGGGATTGATAGATTCGAACAATATGAAAGAAAATCTCTAAAATATCTTATCACAATAAACATCTCAAAAATATAGGTACATTGAGGGAATATATTTTCCTTTCAAACCAATTCCTCTATGCAGATTAATGATTCTTTAACAGAAAATCTGCATAATCTTTTTCATATCGGTAGGCAAGTGACAAATTATCATTCGACAGTTGATCTTCAGTTCTATTTCCGGTAATCAGATAATTCTTGAAATGTTCATAGCTAGCTGCTTCTGATTCTAATGATCTAATTAATGAATTCTTGATATTTTCATGTCCATTCGGAACACTCAAATTTCTTGCTTCATTTTCAAGCTCTTCAAATTGAGGCAGATATCTATCAGTAATAGTTACCATTGTCAAATTGTCGTGCTTTTTCATAATCCATTTTCCAACTTCTTCCTGATATTTTTTTGTCAGTTCTTGCGATTTTGATACCAAGGCGCTGAGTGAGTCACTGAAAATTTGGATATTACTTTTAAAAGGATTAAAAAATATTGCCAAAACTATTGATACCACTACGGCGGCCGATATTATGATTCCCAAGAGCGCCTTTTTGGAATTCAATTATAATTTATCCGAAGCTTTGATTAATAAATAGTTTTTCAGACCATAAAGTAACAACCTATGTAAAAAAGTAATACATAATAAATCCTATTGAGATTTGAAAATTCGTCATTTGATATACAATTAATGCCTATCAAATTCAATAATTTCCTTTTTTTTCCATGAAGTATACATGCTATGATCTGTAAGCTCGACATCATATAACTCAAAAATCTTGTTTCTCAGATTATCTGCATCTTTAAACATTTTCTCAGCTCTAAGTTTATTTCTCTGGTCAATCATCCTTTCGATTTCTTTTTTAGTATCAATATCAATCTCTGCTATCTTAACACCCATGATATTCAATATGGTATTTACAATAGGTAGTGCTTTATGAGACATTGCGGTTGTTAACTTTTCAGATGAGCTTAAATTGTTTACATACGATACTAGTTTCATAAACGCTGATATTGCTGATGAAGTATTGAGATTTCTATCTAAAGATGACATAAAGTCATTGAAATAGTTATTACATTTACTTTCAAATTCGTCGATGTCTGTAGATACATTTTTAATTGTTCTAAGTTCGTAAATACAATGCTCGATCTGTCTCCATTTTTGCAATGATTCATACAAAATTTCATCATTGAAATCCATCGGTTTTGAATATTGGGAAGATATTAGGTACAATCTAAGTACATTGGCTCCCCATTTTTTAAGAGCATTCTTAAGGAGGATCATATTTCTGAGGGACTTTGACATCTTCTCTGAATTGATTGTTATCATACCTACATGCATCCAAAGTTTTGCAAGTTTCTTTTCGTTAAACGTTTCAGATTGAGCGATTTCATTTTCGTGATGCGGAAATATGAGATCCGTGCCACCACCATGAATATCTATTTCATTACCAAGGAATTTTGATACCATTACAGAACACTCGATATGCCATCCGGGTCTTCCTCTTCCCCAAGGACTTTCCCAGGATGGACTATCAGCAGAAAATTTCCATAGGGCAAAGTCTAGTGGATCCTCTTTTAGCGCATCAACTTCAATTCTTGAACCCTCTTCAAGTTCATCAATTTGTTTCTTTGATAGTTTACCATAACTTGGAAATGCTCTGACTCTAAAATATATTCCATTTAAGGTACTATACGTATAATTTTTTTCCTTTAATATTTTAATGGCTGATATTATCTCGCGTATGTGTTCGGTTGCTTTTGGATAAAAATCTGCTTTTAGAACATTTAGTTTAGTAAAATCTTCAAAATAACTCGCAATATATTTGGAAGAAATTTCTTCCGGAGTCTTTCCTTCCAGACTTGCTCTGTTTATTATTTTATCATCAACATCGGTAAAGTTTTGTACATAAGTTAGATTATGTCCTTTCTGTATTAAATATCGTCTTAAAACATCAAAAACAACTATAGTTCTTGCATGTCCAATATGACAGTCGTCATAAACAGTGATGCCACAGACATAGATCCTAATCTTTTTGTCTTTTTTTGTGCCAATCTCTTCAAGAGTATCAGAAAGTCTGTTATATATTTTCAAATTAGAACTAACAATTTATGAAGACTAGTTAATAATAAATTCAAACATCTATGTAGATATCTTTTCCCTTTAAATCAATTTTATAGGTTTTTAATTTAACTCCCTCAAGATAATCCAATAATTGTCCTGTACGCACATTATAATGCCATGAATGTAAAGGACACTCCACCACTTCGCCATCTACTCTACCTGGAGCAAGTGAACCATCCTGATGTCTACACAACGCCTCTATAGCGTAAAATTTTCCTTTTGTTCGAAAAATAGCAATTCTGATTCCGCTTAAATTTACTTCCTTTCCAGTCTTCTTGTCGAACTCTTCAATACTTGCAGCACGCATCCAAGTCATAATTAGTTTTTAAGTTTCAATCTCTTATAAAAAATTATGCGTGAATTGTGAGAAATCGCTTGAAACTTCAGTAGGATATTGCGTATTTTCTCTGAAGAGGCGTCAATTTGTCAATACTTATTCCCAAATATTTTAGGGATAACTCTGCTACATTAGAATCTATATTTTCGGGTACGGGATAAACTTTGTTTTGCATTCTTTTATGATTTCTAAAAATATGTATTATAGAGAGGAGTTGATTTGCAAAAGACATTGCCATTACTTCTGGAGGATTACCCTCAGCACCTACTAAATTAACTACTCTACCCTTTGAGAGCAGGAAAATTTTTTTCCCATCAATCTGGATACAGTCCAAATTTGGCTTTATTGGGTAACTTCCTTTTGAAATTAAAAATAATTTATCCACTTCTATTTCATTGTCAAAATGTCCTGCGTTGGCTAGTATTGCTCCATGCTTCATTTTTCTAAAATGTTTTTCTGAAATTACATTTTTTTGTCCGGTGCAAGTGATAAAAATATCTCCCTTATCTACTACCTGATTAATTTTCTTTACGTAGTAACCATCCATGTACGCCTCAAGGGCTCTAAGAGAATCAACCTCAACAACAGTAACAATCGCACCCATGCCTTTTGCCCTTGATGCAACTCCTTTACCCACATATCCATAGCCGCAGACAACTATATGTTTACCGGCGATAAGAACATTAGTCAATTTGATAATAGCCATTAGCGTACTTTGCCCTGTTCCATATCGATTATCAAATAGATGTTTAGTATGAGCCTCATTAACACCTATAATAGGATACAGCAACTTTCCCTGTTCTTCCAACGCTCTAAGTCTTGTGATTCCAGATGTTGTTTCTTCAGTACCGCCCAATATCCCCTGAATTTTCTTGTTGTGTGCCATTACGTGAAGATTTGATCCATCATCGGTCAGCACCTGAGGCCCTGTTTCTAAAACTTGTTTTAAGTTATCAAAATATTCCCTTTCAGTTTCATCCTTCCAAGCATAAACCTTGATCCCCTTTGAAGATAGAAATGCTGCTATATCCTCTTGTACCGATAATGGATTTGCAGAGGAGAGAGAAACTTTCGATCCTAATTTAATCGCGGCTATTATCAAAACAGAAGTCTCCTTTGTGACATGTAGGGAAAAACCGAGTCTCAGGCCTTTTAATGGCTTGTGCCCAATATTTTGATTAACTAATGTATTTATGATACTCATACGAGAGCATGCCCATTCCCATGACCTTTTTCCATTATTAATTAGTTCGATATTTTTCATCTGGCTAATACACTCAATTAATATGATATAACTGATTAATGAAAAGAATGCCGAAAATCATCCGCATGAGAAATAAATGCCATTTTCACTTTTTGTCATGAAAATGGCTAATTCAGATAGTTTTAATCTCTCATCATCATCACTGATTCTGCTGTGCGAAATTCCAATAGAAACAGTGTAATAATAACGAGTGCGCTTCCGTATGCAAATGGAGAGATACACCTTGGTCACATTTCTTCTACTTATCTGCCTGCAGATATATTTCGCAGGTTTCTAAAACTGAATGGAGTAGAAGTATTTCACCTGTGTGCA
>JBKPGB010000121.1:0-2698 GCA_046729135.1 Thermoproteota archaeon
TCTTAATGCAGGTACCCTTCTGTCATACATTGCCACAAATCCCCAACCTAACGGTAGGGCTATAAAGTGGCTGTATAACCACCAATGAGCTGGTGTAAATGCACTGTCTCTAATTGCGGTTTGGTGAAGAGATCCATCAACAAAGTTATCTACCTCTACGGATGCTGCGATTGAACCGAGCATGATAACCATGATGTAGATTTTCTTTAGCCTCTGGATTTCTACTTCTTTTGGAATTAGAGCCGGCATCTGTGCCATTTTTAGTCTGCCAGATATTTCATCGATCTTTTATAATAACTTGAAGATATAATAATTGCATTTTAATTTATAAAATTTGTAAAACCGACCACTAATCATAGTAATTATTATTGTAATTGTTCACTAAAACGAGTAAAAGTAGGTGAAATAAAAGATAATCACAATTGATAATCATTTATGATAAACTTTATTATCCACATAATGCGGTTAATAAATGATTCATCTCATTTTATCTTATTTATGATCTGGAATGATTCTACATAATATATAAATTATTTTCTTTTCAACACAGAGTCATGAATTTGGATGGCAAAGTTGGAGTGAAATTGTTAATACTTTTCATCATCACCATGTTTTCAGTTACTAGTGTAGCCCATGGAACAGAAACATCAGGAAATGCAGATGGCACAGTCAGTTGTCCTGATGGGAAATCAGAGAAGGGAGAACTTTCATTCAGTGCATTTAAGAAGGACGCTCCTATCTATGGAAGTTGGGAAGTCGTTGTGGATAAGGGCAGCAATGGCGGATATCTTGATTCCGGAAAGATAGATAAAAAAAATTATGATCTGGGAGGTAAAGAGACAACTAGCAATATTTGCGGTTTGGACAAAAAAGCAGATATTTCAATTAATGGAGATTGCGGAAAAGGAAAGATCCAAGTACGAGCTGATACGGGTTGGAAAGGAACCTTTGAGGGCAATATTGACTGTGGTTAAAAGAGTTCCTTGGCTATTATATTATTAATGAATGACAATCTATAATACAGATCGATAAAAAAATCGTCAGTTTAAATGACAAACAGTAACCGTTAAATTCGTTTTCAGATTGCCATTTCTATGGCGACTATTAGCTCATTATTAATTTTAATATACTTTTTATTTATGACATTTTTTTCAAACTATGTATTTGCTAAAAGGTAAGATTATCGTCATTGAAGGAATTGATAAGGCGGGAAAAACTACACAAGCAAATCTTCTATTGAATAAATTAAACAGTTACAAATATCACAAATATGTCAAATTTGATTTCCCTGATTATTCTACTCCAGTAGGTAAAGAGATAAAGCAATTCCTGGAGGGAAAAAGAGACTACCCTGATGAGGTTAAAATGATGCTCCTATCTGCAAATAGATGGGAGAAAAAGGCGGAAATTGACAGGGTAATTACCAAGGGAACTACAATTATCATGAACAGGTATTACCAATCCAACTTAGTTTATGGAATATCAAAGGGCTTAAAATTAAGTTGGCTTCTTGCATTGGACGAAGGGTTACCAAAAGCAGATCTTGTAATAGTAATAGATATCAAAATCAATACCTTGGTAAAAAGAACCAAAAATGGTATCATCGATACGTTTGAAAAAGATCTTGAGCTTATTCGTAAAGTGAAGAAGAATTACAGAATTCTTGCAAACAAATTCAATTGGCGCATCATAGATGGAGAAAAATCAATGAACGATGTTAATGGTGAAGTACTAGAATTAGTAAAAAAGATTGTGAAAATTTAATTCAGTGCAACGTTCATTTCTATCTACCAGATATGAAATTTGTTGGAGAAATTGCTGATCCTATTCACAAGTTTATCAGGTTTACAGAGCTGGAAAAAAAGATCATTGATTCGAATGTTTTTCAAAGATTAAGAAGGATTAAACAATTGGCTGGGGCCCATTTAGTATATCCTGGAGCACAACATTCAAGATTTGAGCATTCTCTGGGAACTATGCATCTGGCAGGCTTGGCCGGTGAGCACCTATTTACAATGGGAATCATTGACAAAGAGTCGATTCAGGAATTACGAATAACCTCTCTACTACATGATGTTGGTCACGGCCCTTTTTCACATCTTTTTGAAGAAGCATTAAAGGTTAAAAGTAACAAAAATCATGAGACCATCGGAGCAGAAATAATTTGTAAAACTGAATTAAGTGATATTCTTTCAAGCTTTGGTTTTTCCCCAACTACTATAAGCGAGATATCTTTTGGTAATTCGAAAGTAAAGTTCAAAAATGAAATAATCTCTGGGAGTCTCTCCTCAGACCTAATGGACTATCTTCCTCGAGATGGTTACTATACAGGTGTAGAGTACGGAAAAGTAGATTATAATAGGATTATTAATTCATTCAGGGTAACTGACAATGAAAATCTAGCACTGGATATCTCATCTTTTTACTCTTTTGAATCGATGATCATTTCTAGATTCGAAATGTTCAGAGCAGTCTATTTCCACAAAACGGTACGGTCTGCAGAAGTAATGCTCCTTCATTCTCTCTTGCTTTCAAGTAACATATTAAACTTGAGTAAAATATCAATAACTGATTATCTAAAACTAACTGATGACAGTATACTATGGAAGATCTCATCATCGCCATATAACGAAATTGCAAAAGAAATGATTTCTGACTATTTAGAAAGGAAATTATTAAAATGCGTTTATGAAAGATT
>JBKPGB010000122.1:0-1104 GCA_046729135.1 Thermoproteota archaeon
ATTCATCCAAGAGAAGTGGCTCAAGTCATCCTAAATGCTGTAAATTCAACTAGCCCAAATGTAAGATATTCTGTGGGAAAGGACGCTGAATCGATACTCAAAAGAAGAGCAGAATTATCTGACACAGAAATGGAACAATGGGTACGTGAAAGCTATATGGAGAAAAAAGGCTTCATCCGTGAATGATTTCTAAACTCCAAGGATGGTCGCTTTTCAATAAATGCAATTATAGTTTGTTTATTATTTTACTAAAGTCAAGTGAGAATATCCCAGTGGTTTGTGAATCAAATTTCACTTAAAAAATTTAGCCCACTTACGTCCACCTAAAATAAATTCAGTCCAAATGGTAATGATTTTGGTAAAGTTAACTAGCTAAAATATTAGTATAGTGTCTACCTTTTAGTGTCCTTTGCTATCCGAAGTTAGGATAGGCGCCACGACGCCCACGATTTCGCTCAGCACTTGTCGTACTCGTCGTGGCGGCGAAACCAGAAGCCGGTCTCGTTGCGTCCCTTGGGAGCGCGGTCGAGCCACTGATACATTCCCCAGAGCACGTCGAGTCCGCGCGCATAGGTGGAATAGGTGTGGTACACGACGCCGTCCTCGAGCACGAACGCGCTCATGCCCGGTCTCTCGCGCGTGTACGTGGCCACATCGGTTCCGGTCATGGCCGCGATGTCTGCGACTGGCCCCTGATCGCCACGCGACTGCCACTTTCGTACCGTCTTCCCTGCGAGCGGCTCACGTGTCGCCGCCTCGCGTCGGTAGTTGTATTCAATGCCTCCATTTCGCTGTTGGTCCTCGGTGAACCAGACGTTGAAATCGAAGTTAAAGTCGCCGCCGAGCGACGATGCCCAAGGGAATGCCCAGCCCATCCGCCGCTTGTACGCCTGCAGCTTCGCGAGAGGCGCCCTCGACACCGCTGAAAGTGTGACGTCGTGGTTGGCCAGGTGGACCACCAAGCCATCGAATCCGTCGGCGATCGCCGAGCAGGCCGGACACCCCGCCGTATAATCGGGCCCGAACATGAAGTGATACACGAGGAGCTGTGAGCGCCCTTGGAAGAGGTCTACCAGCAAGGCTCTGCCCTCGTCGGTCTCGAAT
>JBKPGB010000123.1:0-26289 GCA_046729135.1 Thermoproteota archaeon
ATCAAGTATGTTGAATTTGTTTACTACATCTTCAACTTCGCTCATAGAGATTTTCCAAGAACCTCCATTATAAAATAATTGAAGTCTCCCTCTCTCTAAGGCGCTTGCTATATTAAATCCTAATAATAATACTAATTTAATCTATGTCTACCGAACAAATTTTACTAAAAGAAATTGAAGATTCTAAAAGATGCCTTGATCGTGAACTGATGAAAGTACTTATAAACGAGATCTTCAAAAAAGAATTGAATTGATAAACTGGGTTTTAGAAAATATGAAAAATCCGGATATCAATATTTTTTGAAAGGTTATGATATCAGGAATCTGTTTCAGTAATCCTAAATACCAGCCTTAATTGCGTTAACTAACCTATTTAAACTATGAAATACTAAGGTTTGTATGCAAATACAAAATATGGTAAAACTGATTTTTGTTATTTCTGCAGTGGTATTTTGTGCAATAGGTAGCGGGATCATTACGACAGCAGAGGCACAAGGAAATTCAACGCAACAAAATAACCAGACGGGCAATCAATCCTCAGGCGCATCAAACCCGACATCTCCTAGTCAGTCAGGCGGCCAAGTGTATTAGAACGATCTATTTTACCAGATTTTTATATCTAAAATTATCCTAGGTTGTAGTAACGAAGTAAAAGAGTTTGAAAGGTTATAATATTATATAAAACAAAGAATGATTATGAGGAATGTTATGAGGATTCGAAAGAGCAAAAATTAGATTCTAGTGGTACTTGAATAGATTGATACTATTATTCGAAACGCGTCTTCTATTAATTTGATGACATTGTCCCAAATTTGGTCCATATATTTTGAGACTCTCTCCCGATTTGGAAGAGACGGGTAGTATATTCTTGCCTGTGTTTGATTCACATCATACCAGGCCCTATGTCTAAAGCAAGACAACCCTATTAAATCAGAATAGTGTGTTACTTGATCTCGCATTTTTACTGCCAATGTGATCCACGTCTTATTGCTTTCGATTAACTCTATCATTTTGGTACATTGATCAGGAAATCCAGTCAATGGGTTATTTCGAATTTGCTTAATCATATTTTCGCCGCTATTTTTATACGTCCTCAATGGAAGATTAAATGCCATGGCTATTATCTGGGAGAGAACGTCAAGACAACTCTTGCTTTGAAATAGAAATGACTCTGTATTATAAATTAGAGTTGGATTTTCTAACACATAGTGAACGTTTTCTGAGGTGTAAGAGGTTTGGTATTCTCTAACCAATCTATCCTCTTCGTTCTTAAAAATCAAAGAATGATACTTCAAGGCGTCCAGTTTATGACGAAGTTTACCAATCCTCTCTTTGAAGACTTTTTGACTATTTGACATATTCTCGCTCAATTCAATAATTTTGAGTATTTCGTGATCCCAGGGTTTTGGATCTGCCAGTGTTGACTCGCCTTCTATTATTGCATCAAGTTCCTCTTCCTTACCATTCCTATCGATAAAATATTTTATTGTTTTCAATTTCTTCGTAATGTTTACAAGGAATGATTCCTTGGGTAGGGTCAAAAGCAGATGACAATCTCTAAATAATTTGCCACTACCGCAATCACATAGCGTTTTACTAGTTGCTACTTCAATGCCCATAAAGGAGTAAATATTTATCCTGTTCTTTTAATTTATTGAGTTTTGATATTGAGTTTTGACGATTCTATTGATGTATATATTGCTAGGTCAAGGAAGAGAGATCTATACAAAAGAATTGAACTGATAAACGGGGTTATGTAGACGAAAAATTCGGATCATTGAGGACAACAATACCGATGAGTGTCGTAAGACAATTGAATTAAAAGAGGGCGATGAATTAGATTGGGAATGGAAAGTCATAGAAGGTAAAATGATGCTAGTAGTTTCTAAAATTTAATTAATTCAATTCTCATAGTATTAATCTTTATTAAGAAAAAGTTCAATCGTGTAAGAGAAAATGATGAAATGAAAAATATCACTTAGAGAACGATAACTAAAACAGTTTGGATATTGGTAACTCTTATCACTTTCTACTATTCATAATTTTCATATCTTTCTACCTGAGATTTTATATAATTACCAGAATGGTGTTTAGATTGCCTATGGAGATCTCATTCAATGTCTTCTAACAAAATAATTGTTAGTATTGTCGAAGACGAGTTAGATATCACTAACCTTTTTCATGATGCTCTACGCAAGACGGTTTACGGGGTATCAGTGGTGAGTTTTAATGATTCTGTTCTTGCTCTAAAACACTTTAAAAAGAACAAAGGAAATTATCGACTGGTTATTGCCGATTGGAGGATGCCAAAACTGGACGGTCTAGAATTATTAAACAAGGTAAAAAAACTAAATCCCAATGTAAGAACGATACTCATAAGCGCATATGAAGTTGAAAATGAACCAATTTTTCAAGAATTTATGGAAGAGGGAATTATAGACAAATTCATTCAAAAACCAGTGACAATGAATCATCTATGTCGGGAAGTAAATAACCAACTTCAGGCTTCAACAGGTGAATAAAATTGCAGAGAATTTGTCCATCAGATTCTAACTTTTTTATAATTTATTGTCATAAATAATGTTGTGACTGTCGATAAATAAAACGAAGACCCTTCTAACTATGAGAAAGCAAACCCAGAAGCGAAAAAAGAATCCGATGTTCCTTACGAAATGCTTTCAATTTCAAAGGAAGGTCTTCCTTCACTTAGTAAAATTGTAATTACTGACGATGGAAAAGATGTATCAAATAAGGCATTTAACTATGCTATCGCTTTATCGAGAAATTCTGGTGCAGAGTTACTAATTTTACGAATTTTGGAAGATTTTGAGAAAGTAGGAGGTATCTCTGTTGAGGGTGTTGATCAGGATAACATCAGTAATTCGGATATGAAACGAGAGGTTAAAGGACAGGTGATAGATGAAATGGAAACAAAGATAAAGAGATGCAAGGAAGCGGGATGTGAAAATAAGATTTCGTATAAATTCAAAGTAGGTAGAGCAACAGAGGAAATAGTCAAGGAGATTAAAGAGGGAAATTATGATTTATTGATCTTAAGGAGTTCTCATCTAGATACCTGGGTGAATTCGCTTTTCAGTGATGCACGAAAAATAATTAGTAACATAGAAATTCCCGTTTTAATAGTCCAGTGAAATTAGACATTTTTAGCATGTCATGTATGTTAGTCACATTTTCAGTCGTGCCCACCATTTTTTAATAATCAAATGAATTTTCTATTATCTGAAGAATATTTCCGTCTTTCAATTCTGCTCTAATATCTGAATATTTATGCTTCCTTAGCATTTGGATAGTATACTTTAGAAACTAGTCTATGATAGCAATCATTACATACGAGAATCTCTAAAAATTGATTTAGAGAATGGATATTTTTCTTACAATGGGCGCATTTCATACTCTCCATATGCAATTATGAATTTATATCTAAAATAGGATTTATGCGGCTCTGTCAGTTTTTTTTAATAATCTAATCCATCTTCTATTATTTCGACAGTATTTCCTTTTCTTAACTGTCTTTTGACATCTTCATCTTTCTCTTTTTCTATTCGTTCTTTGATCTTTTCAAATTTATTTTGATGTCTATATTTCTTTCGCTTGTTACCTAAGCCAGTAATAATTCGACCTTCATCAAATGGATTATTAGATGGTTCAACTGCGTTCTTCAGACTCCATCTTTGCTTCATATTTCGGGTAAATATTGCCACAGTTATGACACAGTTATGACATTGTTTCCATAGAACATGATCATATAGGATTGGTTGACCAGGTAAATAGATTCTATCTTGTAAAACACAATAAATACCATATTCTAAAAACCAGGACAATACGAAATTGCTCTTTTTCTTCTTCTGATTTCTCTATTTTTTATTTTAATTTTATCTTTGCCTTCTTTAAACACTTGTCACAATATTTTTCTATTTTCTGAGCACCATGCATATCATAAGTTAATAATTTAGTAGGAATTGCACCGCAAATAAGACACTCTCCTATTAAATGACGCTGTCTACGTAGTTTAGCCTCTGCTCCAATTAACGCTGAAGTTAATATAGATTTTAATTCTTTCAGTTGTTGCTTGTCTACTTTTATCTCTGTTATAATGGGTTTTGAATGTGAATTTGTCAATTAATTTACTTACTGACTGTTACTCCTTATCAATTCTTCTTTAGATCTACACTTTGAACAACTGCATGTCACATGAGCAACAGCAGGATCAAGCCCATCCGCTGCATAGCGAATTAAGAATTTTAGATTGGATTTTATATCAAGTTTGTGGTAACGAAATAAAAAAGTTTGAAAGGCTATAATATTATGTAAACAAAGAATAATCATTGAGTGCAGAAGATCTTTGTGTCAATTGTCATCACGCTAGGTCAAGCCATAAGAACGAAATAGGAGAAATTGGCATGAGATGCGGATGGCCTGAATGTGATTGTAAGCAATTTATAGATAAAAAGATTATAAGACTTTTCTAATTTCGTCTCTGGAAGATTTTCTATTTAATCAATTTAAGAGTTAGAAGGCAATAGATTGAGTGGCAAGAAGACCTGCCAGATGTGATATGTGTAAACATACCACACAGATGCACATTTTTGATAATAAGGGAACTTATTGCTTAATATGTAAAAGATATGAGGAATTAGCCTAAGTCTGAAAGGCTATAATATTAAATAATTAAAATTACTGATTGTCTAATCCTAAGCCTGTTACGTAATCTCTGCCATAATCGGTAATTCTGATTTTTGAGCCAACTATCTCACCCTTAGCAATGTAGCCCGCTCACTTAACTCGTCTACTATGTTATTTGCTTGGGTCTCGGTTATGCCTAATTCATCAGCAATGTTCTCTCTAGCATTATATGATATGCCTTCTCCTGATTTTTGATATAGTTTAAGAAGAAAATGATCTAACACCTTTTCATATTCATCACGGTTTGTCATATCACTTATTTTCCATAGGTTATAGTGGGATCTTATTATCCGTTTTGTTGTGGGACTCACATGAAATAGGCATCACAACCTACTAATAAAACATTTATCGTGACTGCTAAAAAGAAACGCAAGTACTACGACAAGCAAGGAAATTTAATTACAGATCCAACGTTAATTCAAGATATTGCTAGTGGTAAAATAGTCTATTCATACAAAGAGGAAAAGGTAGATAAAAAAAACGTTCGAAGATAAATGCAAACTTAGCCTAAAAAGGTTATAACATAGTATAGATATCTCAACATATTGAATCCTCAGGATCTTGTTGGAAAGGTTGAAATATGTAGTGAATGCGCTAAACAGAAAAAGATAGGCCTTGCATCTGACCGAGCGCCGAATAAGCAAGGAGAAATGCATTCTCCTTACTTGAAATGTGAAGACTGCGTTTCACTGGACCTCGAAAAAGATGAAAATAAGTAATTATTTATTTATGTACCATAGGGTAAAGGCCAGGATTGGAACTCTACCAGTTAGTTGGAATAGCAATAGGAATCATGACTGTGGCTGGTATTTACTTTACGATAAAGAGACAGGATAGGTAGAATATATTGATATCAGTCTCATATTGAATTTATTGATGTATATATATCGCTAGGTCAAGGAAGATAGTACTAGATTTTTAGATGATTTCTGCACGCTGTATTTGTCATGGATTCCAAGACAAGATTATATATAATTTGTACAGAAGGTTAGCTGTGCCGTCGTAGCTCAGCCTGGGAGAGCACTCGACCTATAATTTTGGGGTGATGCTGAAGACCGAGCTGTCGTGAGCTCAAATCTCACCGACGGCATTTAGGGTTTAACAAAATAATTATTATGTATGAAAGTGTAACAGACATTATGAAAAATCCTTTACTAACTGTATTCAAGCGAATCTTTTGTAAACATGAAAATACTTTTTCATTTAGAAGGTATAACGACTTTGATTTCTTTGAATATAATAAATGTGTAAACTGTGAAAAGACTTTGAGATATCTTAGGGGTTTTGATGAAAGCATTAGAGGGTGATAAGATTTAGTATCAACCTACAAATCTTGATTATCCTCTGGTGGGTAGGAGCCATTATTTCTGGGATATCGCTCTTGATTCCACAATACAAGTATTATCTTATTTTTGCCTCATTGGGATGGATAACAATGGGAATAACCTCAGGACTTATTATCTACGCCCTAGCAAGAAATAATAAAGAAAGTCGGAGAAATATGTCGTCGAATATCAGCTGATTTCCTTTCCGCCTTGTTCCTCAATTACTACAAGAGTAACGGTAGAAGTTATACCGGGTATCTTTCTAATTTTACTAGTAATTGTGTGATTCATAGTTTCAGTATTGTCTGACTTTACTTTGACAAATATATCATGAACTCCATATGTTCCGCGCACTTCTTTAACATCAGAGAGCTTGGCGATTTCATCAATTATTCTCTCCTCTGAACCAAGGGTACAGTTTACAAGTATGTATGCAGTAGACAATAATGACTTTAGGAAATTTAGTGTATTTTAGTCTTTTCTATTATCTGTATTTTGTCGATAAAGATATAAACTTCTACTGTTTTAAGGTATAAAGTTTGTAAAGTTCTCCCGTTCGCTTACTAACATAGTTCCATTCTCTTGCACTGTAATTAACCCTAACAAATTTTTGTCTCAACTCTGGATGAAGTCTAACGTATACGTCATCTCCTACTGTGATATTATTTGACTTTGTAAGAGACGTCATTTTGGCCGATACACTCATACAATAACTTATGATATCTAGAGTTGAACTTTCATCATGGCCATATTGAACAATAATGTTTTCTCCTTCATCAATTCCTATCTTTGCGCTTAGATCAGGATAATCATATTGATTCAAAATTGGGTTTAATCCATTTTTTATGATTGCTAACATAGAAATTCCACATCTAACGGCTCTGTCACATACTATGTATTTGTTAGATAATGATGGAAAGAACGCAATTACGGCATCACCTACATATTTTAAGACAAATCCTCCGTATCTATACACTGCTAATGACATTTCATATGTAAATGCCCGAATTATTGTTACTAATTTGTCGACTGGAATGGTCATTGAGAGGTTTGTAGAACCCACCAAGTCCACATACAAGATGACTAGTGGAATTTTGGAATTCACATAATTTTTTAAAAAATTCTGTCCAGATTCCAAGTTTGAATCATATTGGTATCTCCTCTTAAGTGCCTTCCATATCCTGTTTTGTATCTCTTTAATTTGAATGTCTGTATCGTATATAATTTCTGATTCCAGTTTTCCCTTGTTTTCACCAGTAATCATAGGAGACTTAATTTTATCGACTTGCTTATTTTCTGGAGTCATAAAGTGTATCCTTTCCGATCCTTGTGATAGTTTTCAACTAATAATAAGATACTGGAATGGTTATACATACCAATTACGTTATAAACTCAAACCAGTGAAGCCCCACATATAACGTAATTGTTTCTGACTGAACTTACAAGCTCAATAAAGTCTACTTGTCTATTGAATCATAGCCAACGCCAGATTATTATATAATAATAAGGATTTCGAGACTATGAATTCTTGATTTTCTCTCAATGGTCATTACTGCGTTGATAGTGGAGGTATTGATTTGTTCTAAGCTACCTTGCTATATAGATTGCAGGTTCGGAGCGAACCCTGTGAAATTCCTAAAGGATACACTTATTTCCGCTCTAAACTGTCTTCGCTTACTTTTGAGTTTACCTTGGGATTCTTTAACATTATACCCGTTACTATATTAAGGACAAATTTATAAGGCTCGGTATCATAAATCATTTTTTAATAATGTTAATTTTTTAGTAAGTTTTTTAGATTGGATCTAGCTTTTCGCCATAGTTGGGAATATACTTCTGCCGGTCCGTCGCGTATTGCTGCTAAAATACTTATTAATTTCCCGCACCATGTTCTAACGGGTGACCATATAAAAATGAAGCAAGGAGAAACAGCTCTCCATGGAACAGAAGGCGCAATTAATATACCCATGCCAGTGCTCTTTACTTGTCCTCATGGTGGAAAAGCAGAGTTTTTACCAAAGAGAGTAAAATCAAACGTTAGCTGCGCATCAGGCACACTTAAAACACAGAGTGATACTAATACGATAGAGATTACCGAAGGCATTGCGTTAAATATCTTCAGACTTAGTAAAAGAAGTGTTTATAGAACAATCGCAGTCGCTGACCGTTCCTTTGTAGATTTTAATAGGGAGGCTGAATGTGCTGTTCCACGGCAAAACGATGACTTCGATGAATTCGCGAAACATCTATACGATGAATATCATAGTGAAATCTCAAAAACTATTGAAGATATGCACACTCACAATGACCAAGGTTTACGCTTTCTGTTTGATTTTCATGGTACGGACAACACGGAGGCCAATATGTTTTTTGGAACCGATGCTAGAACACATCCAGATGAATCAACGATTTGTGGCCTATTGAAACGTAATCCTAAAGCGTTGTGGGATGATACAGGCTTACTAAAGCTTTTACAAGATAAGGGGTACAGTACAATCCCCCGAGATATTGACGACAGTGAGCATCCTAGTTTCGACGGAGGATTTACAGTAAAAGAATATGGTGGCTGCAACGTCAACCAAAGAGTAGAGGCAATTCAGTGTGAGATTACTGATGATTTAAGAGAAAGATCCAAACGCCTTCAGTTCACAGTAGATATGGCTGAATGTATTTTAAAGTTTGTTAAACCTTATATCGCACAGATTTAGTGGAAATAATTGTTAGTTTCTGGAGCGCATTTTGTGTTACTGGA
Source organism: Thermoproteota archaeon (assembly GCA_046729135.1). GTDB lineage: Archaea > Thermoproteota > Nitrososphaeria > Nitrososphaerales > Nitrososphaeraceae > TA-21. The sequence continues at coordinate 8,782 of JBKPGB010000123.1, forward strand.
TTCATTGAGTGTAGAATTCTTTAATATATAGTATAAATGCTATGAATTTAATGAATCGGTATTTGGCGATTTTTATCGCTATATTGTATAGCCAAATCCTACTTCTGACGAGTTCTAACTTTGTTCAAGCTGATTCCTTGAATCCAGGATTATATTCTGTCAATGAAACTCCATTTGGAACAGCTTACTCAACCTGGATTGCAAGATGGTTGAACTGGACTGCGGGGATTCCAAATACCGAACATCCTCGGGATTTTGCAGATAGAACATGTTATGTCAGTCAAACATGGAAAGATGTATGGTTTCTTCCTGATACTTTAAATGGTAATATTGTTCGTAATTGTGAAATCCCCTATGGTAAGGCCATTTTTATTCCGGTTACCACAGGTTGGCAAAGTGTAGCAGAAAGCGAGGAATTTAGGGGAAAACCATTGAATGAGATAAAGGATTCATTGATCAAAGGTGCATCCTATTGTGATGATTATAATATTGTAAGAACAGCTGAAATAGATGGACAGAAGGTTCAAGGATTGGAGGGAAATTCTCCGTATAGGACTAACACTACCCAACTGTTCAATCTTACTTACGGACAGAACAATATTTACGATGTAAAGCCTGAAACGTCTCCTGCATTTGCAGAAGGTTGGTTCCTATTTCTAAAACCTCTCCCTCAGGGCGATCATACACTAAAGATAGATAGTAAGATTAAAAACCCATCTGATGTAAACTGCGATTACGAAGGACATACAGTATGGAACATTCAAGTAAAATAGATTGCCGACCCTCCCGTGATGAGAATTTTACAATTTTACAACTACCTTAATGCTCATCAGGGTGACTTAAAATTTCCTTTCGTCGACGATAAATTCATTAATACTTGAATAGAACGGATAGGGTTGTCAGGAAATACTAATCCTGAAGTGAAGCCATCAGGCTCGGCATTCTTAGTAAACAGGTCTCTAATACTTTTATTTACTTTTATCGTAATCAATATTCTTCTAATTATTGATACTTCTGTGGTAAGAATCTCAACTTTCACCGGCGGAATGTTTCCACTTGAAAATTACATGATTCTTTTCATTTTAATTTATGCAGCATATGCAGTAGGCAACGTGGTTATTATACGATTGGTCAGCAGCCACATCCATTCAGCTTCAGGTGCTAAATCATTATTATTAAGATCCTTTTTTGTAGGACTTACATCAACTCAATATGTTATTTTATTCATGATTCTTGTCTTAATTTTTCAAATTCTCACTAACAAATTTTATTCGGTATGGATTTTGAAATCCATTTCGTTCAATAGCTATGTTATGGGAGGAATAACACTTGGTATCTTATCATACAAGCTTTTCTCTTGGTACAGAAGAAATAAGAGCGGCATATTGATTCTATACTTCTTTGCTATGTCATTGATATGTGCAAATGCTTTCCTAATGGTCTACACATTACAAATCCAGTTATCGAGTAAACCAGATAAAATAAGTTACAGCAGGAGTCTTGCCGGTGGTTTTGCACCAGGCTCTGGAGTTTTTAAGTTGACTCAGGAATACCTTTTAATTATCTCATTTTCCCTCGTGTGGCTTGCAACTGCTCTACTGATGAAAGGCTACACAACTATGAAGGGGTTGGTAAGATACTGGGCAATTATGTTTATATCATTGGTTTATTTTACGGGCCAATTTCAACCTATTTTCTTTGGTATGATAAGTCTCTCGACGATAAGCACAACACTTGGAGATATAGGATACACCATCTTCGTAAGTGCTGCAAAGCCAGTAGCAGGAATATTGTTTGGATTAGTATTTTGGAGCATTTCGAGAAAAATCACTAAAAAAGTAACAAAAGAATACCTGCTAATCGCAGGCTTTGGTATGATGTTGTTGTTTGCGTCAAATCAGTCTACAGGCCTAGCATTAGCACCCCTTCCCCCATTTGGAATAATTACTACAGCATTTTTCGGACTGTCGACTTTTCTGTTGTTTATTGGGCTATACTCATCCGCAGTTTCTGTATCTCATGATTTGACACTGAGAAAACAGGTCAGAATGCATGCTAAAGAATTGGTGCTTCTAGATGACATAGGAACCCCTGAGATGAAAAAACGAGTCGAGTCGTTGGTATCACGAATATTAAGAGATCTTAAGAATAAGGCGCAGGATCTAACAGAAAGCAGTGGAGTTTACCCTTCGATGGATGAGCAAAACTTCAAGGATTATGTGCAATTAGTTATAAAAGAGGTCAAGAAGGAAAAGTGAACATATTTTTTACCTTAAATCATAGCCAAGGTGAGATTATTATATAACACTAAGGTTTCGAGGTTCGAATATCTAAATTTTAATGCTCAAGGTTGTTTTCATTTATTTTCCACTGTTCTCCGTATTATTTTCAGTAAATCTAAAAGAATCTATAATTGTATTTGCCAAAGGTAACATCTGGTCAGCGTATTTATCTCTAGATTTAAAAAAATTTCATCCACTCCTCCAATACTCCTCCTTCCTTCTATTGATCATCAATGAAACAAATTGTTACTCTATTACGGAAATTACACAAAAATGGAGAGTATCACCCGCTATATGCATAACAGGATTCTAACAAAGAATCTATCTGCTATCTTTCTTATTCAGTTCGATCCTAGTGAGTCACAGAAACAATTTCTCTATTTATGAAATCATGGAATGCTGGATCAAACCATTTTTCCATTTCAATAGTCTTTTGCCATATTTCCATTAATGTTCCTTGCTTGAATGCACTTTTATACCATCGAACCCAACCAGTCCACTCATTGTCATTTAATACTTTTCTCTGACGCATATGAAATGCGTGCGCAAACGTAAATAGAATATCGTAAGCATATGCTAATTCTGGTGACTCCGCATCTACCTTGCTTAAAACCTTTGTCAGTTGAGGCCGTCCAATTAAGATCTCGACTTGTGTGTGCATTCTTTCCGCCAAATCATTTAGAACCTTAGTTTCTATGTCTACTGACAGGCTCTGTGCTTGTTTTCTGGAGAAATACAGGATTACAAACAGTGTACCGATTAATGCGACCGCTTCTCCCATACTGAATATTTCCACTAAACCAATTTCAGACATTATTAATTAATGAAAAATTGCTATACATATTGATTTCCGGTAATTTAGAAGTTCTAACGGTCCCTATCTCTGCTTTTGCAATCTTGAAAGTGTCTTCATCTATTTCAATTCTTTGTTCTCTTCCTGAACACATAGGTATGAGGATCCATATGTATTATGAATATACCCGCAAAGCCAACTAGACTTCCGATTCCTGCCAGAAGCATATTTTCGGGCAGGTTTGAATACAATATACCGCTTACGTTTAAAACGATTTGTAACGCAAGTGTTATAATAATACTAAACGATCCTATGGTTCCGGTTAGTGCTGCCCCTAATCTTCTAAGACCGACCGAATAAGAGAATGCACCTATAAATGGAAGCCATGCAAAAAGGAACAAGGCTGTAATGACAACAGGCGATCCCAACATGGAAACTCGTATAAATGGAAACATCTGCTGCGGAAAAATAGAAACAGACAAAATTAGAAAGCCTAACAAGATTAACCCAGAAACTAATAATGAGGCACCTGATACCTGAAGTGGAGAATGAATTGAAACGAGTTTAGTCATAAAAAGAACAGCCGTTGCAAATCCTAGAGCTGATATTATCGCTTCGATATCTCCTAAAGTAACTATTGTGTAACCATTCAAAGACAGGGAAAATTCTGAATTATTAAAATTAATGTCACATAGGACAGCCAAAAAGAATCCGATGATGGCAACTACTACACCAATAGCTTGTGTATTATCTAATTTTTCTCTCAAAAATATATATGCGAGAATTACGATGACGATGACCTCTAACGGCCCGGCGAGAAGAACTTCCTTTGACGCACCCACCCTACTAATGGAATCATACCAAGTGAGTATTCCAATTGCCAGAAACACGGACGCACAAAAGAGATTTCTCTTAGATTTTGAAAATATTAAAACTCCTCTTGAAATACCGGTCGTTATATTATTTCTTTTATAAAGTATGGCGGACGTGAGAAGTAACAATATACCGGCCAAAGTTATACTTACTGCCGATATGACAGGAGGAGATATTCCAAGGGTTGTGGTCATTGGTTCGATAAGAATTGATTCGATTGAAACTGTTAGGGCATATATAAAAACAGGCAATGATCTTAAGATAAGTAGCAAACACTGTGGATTGGCCTTTATTTAATATGAAGATTCACGAATTTCAATGGAACAATGCAAGTCATTCAAAATACAAAAAATAAGATATTGAAGTTTTGAAATGAAGCTTTGAATTGGACTAGAATAGTAATTTTAGAAAGCATGCACTTTTACCTAGAACGTCAGTAATAATTTGAGAATTTTGCAGCCTGCATTAAATTGAATATTGAAAGACTAATTAGGACTAAGTTTATCTTCAGTAAGGATATCTATTTTTTATGAGAATCCCAAATAACGAAAATGATGATTTTAGTAAGAAGTTAAATGGATACTATGCTAATATTGAGAATATTTACTTAGAAAGTATGAAACCACACCTTACCACAAGAGAAGTTGACGTAATGCTTCAAGATGGCACAATTACAAAATCTTCTACCTTTGATCCTGAGTCTGTAATTGAATTTTACCGATCTTTTCTAAAAGATCTGAAAAACTGGGAAGTAAGCAATATACAGGAAACTACAGGGGAATCAAATCGAATCTATTGTCAAGTTTCTACTAATCTGGATAATTATGCCATTAGAGGATACTTTGGAATACAGTTCAATGTTTTACCATACTATAAACCAGATAAACAAGTTATACAGATACAAAGGGAATTATTTGATCTTTCAGTTAAGAATTCTACATTATTGGAATCGGCAGCAAATATTGGTAACAATGCTATAAAACAAGAATTAAAAAACATGGCACTTGATGAGTTAGAATTTGAAGATTTGTTTGAAAGGTTACTCCAAAATCAAGAATTAATTGTCAGGCTAGAAGACAAAATAAAAAACGTTGAAAGATTATATCCAGAATTGGATGGAGCGGAGAAAAAGAAGAATTCCTTAATCTTTGAGCTAGATAACTTGATCATAAAGTTATATCAGATCTCTCCAACTTTGATTGATTACAATAGACTTTTGCAGGGCGAGGAAGGAATCATAGTCTATTTTGATATCGAAACTAAGGTTGATACGAAACGAAAAAATTCAAACAAATCAGTAAATTTTGTGCGTATGAAATCTCCTACAAAGAAAAAGATATCTGAACTTTTCAAAGAAATTGACTCAGTACTAAGCAAACAAGGCTGATAACTTCTCATTTATGGTACAATAAAACAAAATTCATAAAATTGCTTGAATAAGGGTTATTGGTTGAACAATCTTAGTAAGATGTATGTGAAAGACAAAATTCCGTCAATAGAAGATATATTCAGAGCGCAGAAATTAATGGCCAAAGCAGTTGTAAAAAAGACCCCATTATCAAAATCAAACACATTTTCAACTACTGCAAGAACAAACATCTTCTTAAAATTTGAATCATTTCAAAAAACGGGTTCTTTTAAAGTTAGAGGAGCATACTCGAAAATTAATTCGCTTACAAACGACCAATGCAAATCTGGAGTTATTGCGGCTTCCGCAGGTAATCATGCCCAAGGAGTTGCTTATGCTGCGCACAAGAGGAATATCAGATGCAATATTGTAATGCCAAAAAATGCCTCTCCTGCAAAAGTCGCCGCTACGCGCTCTTATGGCGTAAATGTAATTCTTTCTGGAGACACATATGAGGAATCATGGAAAACAGCCTATTCAATGTCAAGAGAAAACGGATATTCAATTATTCACGCATTTGATGATCCAGTTGTTATAGCGGGACAGGGGACTGTAGGCTTGGAATTAATGGAAGATTTGAACGATATTGACAAGATCTACTTACCGCTTGGCGGTGGTGGGCTTGCATCAGGTGTATCTATTGCCGTTAAGGCCAGAAGACCTAATGTCAAGATTATAGGAGTTGAATCCAACGAATTTCCTGCGATGAAAAAATCACTTGATGAAGGAAATCTATGTCATATTAATGGTGGATTTTCGATTGCTGATGGTATTTCAGTCAAGTCTCCAGGTGAGCTTACGTTTGAAATTTGTTCAAAATATTTGGACGATGTTGTTACTATAGATGATGTTTCTATTGTAGAGACTATGTTTATGCTTATGGAAAGGGAAAAGGTTGTAGTTGAACCTGCCGGGGCAGCAAGTCTAGCTTATGTTCTTTCTAATGGTAAAATAAAAAATGGTCAAAACATAATTTCAATTCTTTCTGGAGGCAATATAGACATGTATCTATTAGGTCAAATAGTTTCAAAAGGTTTAATGCAAATGGGAAGACTAGTTAAAATATTTATCCAATTGCCTGACAAACCAGGGGCCCTAAAAAGTGTTGTCGATAAGATAGCCGAGCTTAGCGTCAATATTGTCCAGGTTGAGCATGATCGTCTGAGTTCCAATGTTGCAGCAGGTTCTGCTGGAGTATACCTAAGTTTAGAACTAGAAAATGAAAAACATTCAAGAAAACTCTTGGATTTTCTAAAGCAGGAAAAAATGGTTTTTAAGGTTGTACCTTAGTTACAGTAACAATATTCTCTAAACCCAGCTTTATCCGCAGTAGAACCACCAATCTTAACCAAAATAAACTCGTTCTTGGCCCTTGCATAGGAGTCATTCAAATTTCTTTGATTTTCACGTAAAATTTGATACTCTTCCATAGATAATTTCTTACGAAATCCAATTTCCTCTTCAAGATTCATATTCTTTACTATTTCCTTATAACTTGGTTGAATAACTCCACTGAAAACCATTGCACTGCTACCACTACCATATGATCCAAATCCGACTCTGCAGCCTTCGATGTCATGATGTTTTTTAAATTCATATTCAAGTAAACTCCTAAATCCCATATACATTGATGCTGTGTACAAGTTTCCTATGATGTTAGAAGCTTCGAGAGAGCTTGCCATCTTTTGCTCATAAACCTCATTGTAAAATGAGGTTTGCATGAATGCTTTTCTGAATTGTTCGTCTGCCTTCATAAATTCCTTATCTGCTAAAATAGACTCTATAGTACCTCGACTATCATTTGGAACAGGTTCATGGAATCCTATCTCTTTGATGACATGTTGCCATCGCGGAAGTGTTCTCCACTCATGTCTTAGCAAATATGCAAGTGCCTTTTCTCCCATTCTTCTATATGGTAAATGCACTGTAAACAAATCTATGTAATCTGTTATAGATTCCCCATCCTTAAGATGAATCAATCCTGTTCTCATTGCCTTTTCCTTATAGCTATCAAAGGCCTTTCTAACTTGTATTAAATATAATAAATTGGAATATAGCCCATTTACAAGTGGTGTCTCCTTTCCAAATGGCCTATAGAAATCATATTCATTCTTGATTATTGTTGACGTGACCTTTGGATCCAGTGCTAACAATCTGGGTTCTTCCTTTATCAGAAGTGCGACTGCCCCTGCTCCCTGTGTATACTCTCCTGCCGATCCTACATCGTATTTGGCTATGTCGGTTACAACTACAATAGCAGCCTTATCATTATTTTCTTCCGCTCTAATCCAATTCGTGTTGTCATAAATTGCGTAAGACCCACTCACACAGGCAAATTTACATTCGATTCCTCCCGCATGCTCAAAAGAACTGTCACCGTATACTTGTTCCAACATACCTACAACAAATGAATTTAATGCTTTTGATTCGTCAATACTTGATTCAGTTGCTACATACACCCTACCGATATCATCCGGATGTAAGTTGTTCTTCTTCATTAGCTTAAGACACGCATTTGATGCCATACAAGCTGCATCCTGATTTGTGTCCACCATTGCCATCTTTTTTATTCCTATACCATGTTCTAGCTTTTGGGGATCAATTCCTCTTGCTTGAGCAAAATCTTTGTAGTCAAGGTATAGTTTTGGAACGTATATAGCTAGATCGTCAATGCCAGCTGGCATGTTAATAGTTTTTCTCATGATAGACATTTAAAGGTACTTGTTGATTTTCGACTCTAATTAAAAGAAATTCGATAGAAAATTGGTATATTTTTAAGAAAATTATATTGTTTATCTCAAACAACCTATACCATTGTGAAGTGATCATGTGTTTTTCAATCCGTTTGATAATAAGTATTCGGAACGGTTTAAAAATATAATTCCAGTATTTTTCCGTGTTATGAGACCCAACTGTAAGTTGACTCTCGACCTTATTAATTAGAATTAGTTTTACCTAAGGCTTTACCTAATGAACTCGAATGGTCTCGTAGAAATTATTACGTTCATGGGCCTGGAACCCAATTTGTTTAATTGCTGTAATAATTTTATCCGACGTTAATTCTGTAGATCTTGCTCCAGTTGCACTAACTACTTCTTCACCAATTAAGGTGCCTCCAAAATCATCTGCGCCATAAGTTAATGCAAGTTGAGCCATTCCTATACCATTTGTAAGCCATGAAGACTGGAGATGATCGATAAGTCCTGAAAAAACAATCCTAGATATTGCAATCATTTTTAGTAATTCTAGTCCACCTGAAGGATATTTTATCATCCCTTCTGCTTGCATTTTTGTATTATTTGGTTCAAAGCTCCATGGAATAAATGACATGAAGCCGCCTGTCTTTTCCTGTAATTCTGCAATCTTAACCAAGTGTCTCCCACGTTGTTCGTAATCTTCCCCTGCACCATACATCATCGTGGCGGAAGATTTAATGCCCAGTTCGTGGGCCTGCTTCATGATATTTAGCCATTCATCACTTTTTATTTTCAAGGGACTAATTCTTGATTTTACATCATCATCAAGAATTTCAGCACCAGCACCGGGCAATGTGTCCAACCCTGCTTCTTTCAATCTAGAGAGTACTTCCTTCGTGTTGCTTCTTTCTACCTTGGAAATAGTATCAATTTCAGAGGCTGAAAGTCCGTGAATAGCAATGTCAGGACATTTCTCCTTTATCGTTTTGAAAGCTTCTTCGTAATACTCGATCCTCAGATCTGGATTGTGACCCCCTTGCATCAAGACCTGACTTATTCCGAATTGATCCCTTGCTGTTGCGACCCTTTTTACAACTTCATCTACAGATAACGTATATCCCTGAGAATCTCCAGGAGCTCTGTAAAAAGCACAGAACTTGCAATATGTTATGCATACGTTAGTATAATTTAGAATAATGTTGTTTACAAACGTCGCAACTTTACCAAATAGCTTTTCTCTTAATATATTTCCAATGATTCCTAGCGCGTAGGGATTGTCAGATCTTAATAAACGGATACAATCGTTTAACACAAGCCTTTTTCCATGCAACACTTGATCAAGAATATCACTTACATCAGATTTTTGGATCAACTCTTGTACTAAGAAACTCATGAACTATTTCATGACGAATGCCAACGATATTTATTCTTTACAAACAATGTCAAAAAGGTGAAGATTTTATAGCCGATATGGACATCATTTAAACAATTTGTTACAAAGTGTTGCAGGTAGTTCAAACGCTCTAGAGAAAGTTATTCATGGTGAAGAATTATCATTCAATGATGGTCTGGATTTAATTAATAATGAAAATGTCTTCGTTTTGGGCGCCGCAGCAAATTTGATAAAAAAAAAACTAACTGGTAACATAATAACATTTGTTGCTTCATACTACCTGAACTATACAAATATTTGTGCGGCAAGTTGTCCTCTTTGTGCTTTTTACAGAAAAGGAACTGAATCTGATTCATATACACTGACACTCGAACAGATACTGACAAGAGCGAAAATAGCGATAAAGGAAATGAAGGCAACTGAACTTCATATCGTCGGGGGCTTCCAACCAAAATTAGGACTTGACTATTATGAAAAGATGATAAAGGAAATTAAGAAAGAATTTCCATCAGTCACAGTTAAAGCACTTACGCCGGCTGAAATTCATTTTATTTCTCATATTACTAAGAATTCGGTAAAAGAAGTACTCTCTAGATTAAAAGACGCAGGACTTGATGCCCTACCTGGAGGAGGAGCAGAAATATTCAGCAAAGATGTAAGGGATATTATCGTGAGGGGCAAGTGTTCTGGGGATGAATGGCTCAAAACTGCAGGAATCGCACATGAGATGGGAATACGATCAAATTGTACCATGCTATTCGGTCATATAGAAAAACCACAACATGTTATAGATCATTTAATTAAAGTACGCGAATTACAAAAGAAAACGGGAGGTTTTATTACATTCATACCATTAAAGTTTAGCTTGGACAATACAGAACTTGAACATAAGGGACTAATCGAAAATGAAAGTTCTTCAATATATGATATGAAAGTAATTGCTTTATCAAGGCTGATGCTCGCTAATGCGATGAAAAATATTTCTGTATATTGGGTTGCACTAGGAAAAAAATTAGCTCAGGTCGCGCTATCATATGGGGGGAATGACCTTGTTGGTACCGCCTTTTCAGAAGAAATTTTTAAGGCGGCGGGAAAAATCACAGGAACTACAATTCAGGAATTAGTTTCACTGATTAAAGATGCAAAATATATTCCATTACAGAGAGACACATTTTTCAATATTTTGTAACATTCAAAATCACTATATATGACTAGCTATATCGTTGAATTTTTTGACTGTTACTATCTACGAATAATAATTCATCATATGAGAGAATATTACTAGCCTTAGCTTTTTGTAGCATTGTTATTATAGAATTCTTTCCTTCTTGATCCATATTGATAGTAAGATCATTTACATACATCTTGACAAATTTTTCAATTAGCGATTTAGGATTTCCTCTACCAAATTGCATCGAATATTCTAATGCATCATCTAAGTTTTTAAGCGCGTATTCTATAGAACTCCTAAAAAGCTCGTCAAACTCAATTATTTCCTTAATCGTTAGGGAACGTTTACTTATAACGTTGATTCCGAGTGGAACAGGCATGCCATTGGTAAGATTGTGCCACCATCGTCCAAGGTCCAATATTTTCTGGAATTCATCTGTAAGTGAAATTTGGGCTTCATGAATAATTAGACCAGCATCTACCAGGCCAGATGAGACATACCTTGGTATTTCATTAAAGATGATTTCAACACCATTAAAATTTCCTATAGCCAGATTTAGCAGTAAATTTGCAGATGTCATTTTTCCTGGAATTCCGATCTTATACTTATGTAATTGTTTCAATTCGATACTCTTTTTTGAGATTACAATAGGACCATAATTGATCCCGAAACTTCCACCGCTGTTCAAAATGACATAATCTTTAACAAATGCATAAGCGTGAGCTGAAATCGCTGTAATGTCTAATTCATGATTAATTGCACGGTTGTTCAGCTTCTCAATATCTTCAATAACATGTTTTATTTCAAGATTGGGCGACTTAATATTACCGGAGGCAATCCCATAAAACATAAAAGCATCATCCGCATCAGGGGTGTGTCCAACTGTTACTTGTTTCATATAAAAGTGATTATTCTGACGATATTTTTATTTTACAGTATTGGAGTCGACAAATAAGAATATGTGAAGTTACAGGCAACAATATATTATGTACAAGCAAGTTTCTATGTTTGGTTCTCAACCGTGAATTATATTTCCCTTCAATTTGATCCAGTTTCTTAGTAAATTAAGGAAGATTTAATAATCCTGCATAGATTTTTTGTGGTTTGTAAGATGCCAAAATTCAAGTCTACACAGGACATATTAAGAATTATCGGAAATAAGGATCAAATACGTAATTTCGGTGTTATTGCTCACGTAGATCACGGAAAAACTACGATGAGTGATAGCTTATTGGCTGCATCAGGAATAATTTCTCCTTCAGTCGCCGGTCAGGCTCTGGCACTAGATTCAATGAAACTAGAGCAAAATAGACAGATGACAATTAGAGGTGCCAATGTAACCCTCTATTATGAAATCGATGGAAAAGAATACGTGATTAATATGATTGATACTCCTGGACATATCGATTTCACTGGAAGAGTCACTCGAGCTCTAAGGGCGATTGATGGTGTCGTTGTAGTCTCAGATTCTGTTGAAGGAATAATGACTCAAACAGAAACTGTAACCCGGCAAGCTCTTGAAGAGCGTGTGAGACCAGTACTTTATATAAACAAAATTGATAGACTCGTCAAAGAGCTAAGATTAGATGCACCAGCCATGCAAAAATGGCTTTCAAACATTATTGCAGAATTCAACAAGTTAGTCGATATTTATGCTGAACCAGAACTAAGAGAAAAATGGAAGGTAAGTATTCAAGGAAATAGTGTAGCCTTTGGTTCGGCTAAGGATAGATGGGGATTTAACTATAATATAGCTCAAAGAAATGGAGTTGGCTTTAAAGATGTCTATGATGCCTACAACTCTGACGATCAATCTTTGATAAAAAGCCTATCAGAAAAAGCTCCTTTGCATGAGGCAGTACTTGGAATGGTCGTCCAGCATCATCCACCACCTCATGTAGCGCAGCGCTACAGAATACCGAAAATTTGGCCAGGGGATCTTGATTCTGACATTGGAAAATCTCTCGTATCATGTGATGATAAGGGACCAATTCTAATGATGGTTACTACAATTAATGTGGACCCTCAAGCGGGCAGGATAGCTACTGGTAGATTGTTTTCTGGTACGATAAAAGACGGGGATGAAGTCTATCTAATTGACGGAAAAAGAACGGGTAAAGTTCAATCGGTAAATATCTACATGGGTAACACTCGTGAAGTAGTAAACATGCTTCCTGCGGGAAATATACCCGCTTTACTTGGAATAGATCATGCAATTGCGGGAGAGACATTTTCATCGATTAAAAATGTACCTGCATTTGAATCAATAAAATATGTTTCAGAACCTGTTGTTACTATTGCGATTGAACCAAAACATCCCAAAGATCTGCCAAAATTGGTTGAAGCATTAAGAAGAATAACTGTTGAAGATCCAAACCTAATTGTAAAAATCAACGAAGAAACTGGTGAAACATTACTATCTGGTATGGGAGTGTTACACCTTGAGATCGCTACATCTCTAATACTTGAAACTGGTTTGGAAATTACTACTACTCAGCCCCTTATCAACTATCGTGAAACCATACGCAATAATGCTGGTCCTATTATGAGTAAGTCTCCAAATAAACATAATAAGATTTTCATGAGAGTTGAACCATTAGGAGAAGATATTATTGAATTAATAAAGAATGGCCATATCCATGAGGATTTGGATAGAAAACAAATGGCAAAAACGCTAAGGGAAAAGGGTTGGAGTGCAGATGAAGCAAAGAATGTTTCTGCTGTTGATATCAGTGGCAATGTGCTTGTAGATGAAACCAGGGGTGTTCAATTTATACAGGAATCGATGGATTCGATAAGGTCTGGTTTTGATGATGTGGTACATTCAGGTCCGATTGCTCATGAAACGCTTCGTGGAGTAAAATTTGTTCTGCATCATTTTGTACCACATGAAGACCCCGCTCATCGTGGCCTGGCACAATTAATGCCAGCAACTAGGCGTTCCATGCTGGGATCAATGCTTTTAGCGAGTCCAGCATTGTTAGAACCGATTCTTGGTATGGAAATAAAATGTCCGCAAGAACAAATCGGAACAGTAGCAGGAATCTTATCAGGAAAGCGTGGAAAACTATTGAGCGTAGAACAAAAAGGCGTAATTACTATTATACAAGGTGAAATTCCTGCGTCAGAGACATTCGACTTGTCTGAGGTAATGCGAGGTGGGACTGCAGGCAAGGCCTTATGGAATACTTATTTTAAGACTTGGCAAGTTGTACCACAATCTATATTCCAAACAATTGTAGATGATATTAGGAAGAGAAAGGGTTTGAACCCGGAACCACCTAACGCTGATGAATTCGTAGATAAAGAATAATCAGGCTTTACAATATAGGACAAATTTCTTATTTTCCTCTGATGTGATAATTTCAATAATCTAAACTGCTTCATCAAAAATTCTGCAAAAAATGGTGTAGAATTTATATGTTACAATAAGATATAATATAATAATTATAAAGAGGTGTAAAATGGGATGTATAACAAAGGATCATGTAGGTCATGTGGGAAGATCTTGGTTCCTTTCTCGATGTGCAACCATTGCAAGGAGCACGTTTCATGGATTTGCAATGAATGCCAACGAGTGGAGGACGTTACTCATAGACATGACAGTCATTACGAATCACATGAAAGTACAAATTTGGAATTAGGAACTATCTAAAATCAAATAATTAATTTTATTACTAAAGACAAATAATGCATTTCCATAAAAGTTTAGATACCTAAATGGAATTAACGACTTTACTCATTCATCTTGCTGTCTTGCTGTTTTTTAGAGTTAACGGGGCAGCTGTCTCTTTCTACTTCCACATAAATCTTGGATGAAGTTCTTACATCAATAGCCGACTTAATACGTTCTTCAATTGTATCTATCACTTGTTCTATTTGATCGGTATTAATGTTATCTACGAGACTTACTTCCATTGCTACTAGGACATCATTGGGACCAAAATGCATTGTTCTAAGTGTAATTACTCTATTTAATTCAGGAATCTTTAAGACTGATTCTATAATTTTAGTGTGGTCTTTCTTAGACATTGCTTCCCCAATAAGAAGAGCTCTATTTTCTTTTGCCAAAAAGAACGCAAATAACATTAGAACGGCACCTATTGCTATCGAACTGTACGCGTCATACATCATGTTGTTAGTAATTTCAGACAGATAGATTCCTATTGCAGCTATAGCTATACCCAGTAGGGCCGCTGAATCCTCAACTATAACGGTTAGAATAGTGGGGTCTTTACTCTCTTGAAATTCTCTAAACAGCTTGTGCAAATTTACTTTTTCTCCTCTTGCTTCAATTGTATCCTTAAACATTTTGAAAGCAATGCGCAAAGCGTTACCTTCAAAAACGGCTGATATTAAGAGTATTATATAACTGACATCGGCATTTACAATTTGATGTACAGGATCAAAAATTGAACTAAATCCTTTTTCAAAAGATAAAATCCCTGAAATGCCAAATAATAGAGTTGCAACAATAAATGACCAGAAAAACTGTTCCTTTCCATATCCAAATGGATGTCTTTCAGTAGGTACTCTTGAGCTTGTTTTGATTCCAACCAGCAACAATACCTGGTTAAAAGTATCAGAAAAAGAATGGTATGTTTCTGACCACATAGCGCTACTATTAGTTAGAAACGCAGCAATTAATTTAGCAATTGATATTCCCAAGTTACCAAATAAAGCAGCATAAACAGCCCTCTTGGAACTTCCGACCAAAAATTATTCTCCTGTTCTCCTTCTATAATATTATAGTTGATTAACGGCAGGTTATCTCCTTCATAAAGATATTCTGATCAAGTTTAGAGAATTCGTTCAAATTTATCGTCCCTCCTTTAGACATTACTTCTTTAATTTTCTTACCAGCAACAGGATCATTCCACCATCTCTCACCAAACCTGTTGATAAGATATCTTTCCAATTCTGCGGCTCGTATGGCAGCTAACATGTAACTTGGCACGTACATTATTGACTCCGGAAGAATGTGATGTAACATCCAATATTCTCCAGGCACCTCAAGACCCATATACTTTTTGATTAGCTTTTCATATAATCTGCTTGTTTCATAAATTGTAAGATTTCTGTTCCAAAATTCCATTTTCATCAGTGAATTTGCAGTGTAAAAGATGAGAAAGAATAGTTCCATGAAATTATTTTTTGACACCAGTTCACATAACACTTTATCATTTGTGATCCCAATATCTTTCAAATATAACGGATTTTTTGTCAATCTCTCTATTAGTATTGAAAATATTTCAGCAATTCCCATTGGAAATTTGTATTTTTCCCAGTAGTTCAAGTCCGGATTTATTGAAGAGGCATGCATAGCATGTCCAGTTTCATGATAGCAGCTTTGCAGATTAAAGTAAGGGCTTTCATTTTTGTACAAGACTCTGATATCACTTTGAACTTTTACAAAGAAGCAAATCGGTGATGGATATTTATTTGGCCTATCATTCGTATCAAAGTGAATTTTTGAAAAATCAAAGCCAATCGATCGTAAGGTCTTCTTAACTGTCGTGACAGGATTAATCTTCAAAAAGCTTTTCTCTATACCACTGAAAATCCTGTTGCGAAAAAAATAAAAATCATCATAATATTCAGGATCCTTTCCGATAAGTTTACTTCCACAATTAAGCTCACTTTGAAAGCGTGCTCTTGCACGTTGTCCCAATTCTGAAACTAATACTCTTAGTTCTGAGAAAGTAATTTTTTCACTAATGAGGTAACCGTCTAATGGGTTAAATGTCTTCCTCGAATTTTCATTAATTTTGTCTGAAAAATTAGAATAAATTTCTCTGATTCTTTTAAATCGTAAATTTATTACAGGAGAAATATATTTTGTCTTTTTGATAAATTCATCAAAAACAATTTTTCTCTTTTTGTTATCATTTTCACAGCTATTGAACTGTCTCCAATTATTCCAGTTTACTTGCTTTCCATTAAATTTGAAATATCTACTTTTTATCTTTGTGCCTCTCAAATAATGCAGTTTCAATTCAAGGGTTTTTGTCTTGGATTCAGATATGTTTTCTATTGAAGATAAAAATAAAATTCTTGGTTTAGAAAATGACCTTACAAATATTTCCGAAATCAGAAATTTCATCTTAGATATATTTTCAATATTTTTTTTATCGTAATCATACCCTGCAAATTGTAAATATTGTTCATTGGTTTCAGCGCTATAAAGAATTTCATCGATCTCGCACCACTCCTTTAGATTCAATCGACATAATTTTAGACTAAAAGATATTTTAACAGTGCATATGCCTAACTACAGCACTGAGAAATTCTAATGTTGTATTGACTGCATTTCTTGACTATCACTTCATAATCGGGATAAAATCCTGAGATAAGCGAGGAGAGTGGGATTCGAACCCCTATATTAGTCGCGGAGTCACATGCTTCAAGTGTTGACAACATAAAATTATTTAATTTCTGAGATTTATTTGCGTTATGGTTGGTAACATAATGTACTGTCTCTTAAGTGCACCAAAAAAATTTTGATGCGTTCGCTCTCTCATTATGAACACACAACTTAGCAAATCTGGATTGTATCTAACTGCCCAACATGCTATCAACACGTTATATTTCCTACAAACAATATTCTAAATCCAATAGAAGGCGTATTACTAGAAGGGGTATTACAACTTCTTAACTATTCACAAGCCGAAAATTAATAAGACCAATAATACAAGCCGATTGTGTAAAGTATGAAGCTAACGTGGAATTAAAATGCGAAGGCAATCCTAAAAGTAAAGAAAGGATATTTTTTTTATGCGAAGAATGTTTATGGACCATGACATCCCTTGACAAGTCTCGCTTGGATAATATAATCGGAAAGGAAAATACATGTCCGAGGTGTTTTCAAGACCAGCTGTCAAGCTTTCCTTTA
>JBKPGB010000124.1:0-3038 GCA_046729135.1 Thermoproteota archaeon
TAGTAACGGAAGACTGTTTATGGGTATAGGAGCGGGATGGAATGAAGAAGAGGCACTGGCATATGGCATAGCAAGTACTTTTCCATCCGTTCGAGAGAGGCTAGATCGCCTAGAAGAAGCAATACAGATTATACGTAAGATATGGACTGAGGAGCCTACTGGTACCTTTGTTGGTAAATACTATCAAATTAAAAATGCATACTGCAATCCTAAGCCAATTCAGCGACCATCTCCACCTATCCTGGTTGGGGGAGCAGGTGAGAAAAGAACGCTTGAGATAGTGGCAAAGTATGCTGATGCTTGTAATCTCTTTGGATCTTCTGAGACAGTAAAGTGGAAATTAGACGTTTTGAAAGAACATTGCAAGAAAGTAGGAAGAGATTATGATTTAATTTTGAAAACAAAACTTGGAGGCATTTTAATTGAAAAGAGTGAGGAAGAGGCTAAGGAAAAAGTCAAACAAATTCTCAAGGGAACGCCTGAACAACAGATTAATGAATTTTTTATTTACGGAACGGTAGAGACAGTACAAACACAGGTAGAAAAGCTGGAGGAAGTGGGAATTCAATATTTTATAGTCAATTTAGACCCATCAGATCAGTATAATCAACTAGCAACGTTCTCTGAGAGTATAATTAAGAAAATGAAGTAAATCTTTAATTATGATTAGTACTGCCATAAATACGATGCCTATACTATATTTGGTGACAAGATATCGTGATCCTTAAAAGGTTACTACTTATTGTTATCACCCATTTTAATGATCATTTCTAACTCCATAGAGGGCTTGCAGATTTGCAATAATGTTTCCCTTAAAATAATCAACCAAATTCCCTCGGTTGATACTATTCTTAATAATGCAATAGCAGTCAGACTTCAATACACCCCCAGGACCCTAATGAATTCAGTTAACCTTTGTCTAACGCTTGATTGCGGCAGTGGAAAACACCTCCGGATGCGCAGTTACATATTCTCTAACGCTCATACTTTGTTTTCCGGTTAACTTCTCCACGTCCGCCGTCAACCGATCGTAGCGATTTTCCGCGATGAGTTTGGCCATAGTGGAAACATGGTGAAAAACATATTGAGGTAAATTGAGCGGCAATAATTCTTCCTTCAGCCACTTGTCGACTTGCATGTCCACATATTTCACTGGGCGATTTAGTGCGATGGCGTATTCTTTTGCGATTTCGTTCATGTCTTTTGATCGGGGACCAGTCAGTTCATATACCTTCCCTCGGTGACCGGCGGGATTTTCCAAAATTGTGGAAACGACTCTTGCCACATCGCTAGGTGAAATCGGTGAAATTCGTGCCGAACCAAATGGCATTCTAATTGTCCCATCTTTGGCGATTGATGAGGCCGCCACGCCAGAGAAGAGAGGTTCCAAGAAGATCGTCGGCCTCACGTGCGCTACAGGCACTCCAGACCAGTTAAGAACTTGCTCGCCGAGCCAATGTTGTTGCTGCTGAGGTGATTCGGTCATTTCAGTTAGACTCATCTGCGAAACTGTCATTTGCGAGATGTTCACAAGAATCTCGAAGTCGGGGATTTCTTTTGCCGCGGCCGCTGCAATTGCCGTAGCTTGAAGATATGGTGATGAGATACTCATGCCAAAATACATCCGTTTGCAACCACGCAAAGCTCTTACTACGTCAGCACCATTTGTGAGGTCGGCTACGACAAGTTCGGCTCCCATTTCGCTCAACACTTGAGATCGTTCGTCGAGGCGGTGTACAACCGCTCTGACTTGAAGACCGCGCTCTCGAAGAAGTTTGACGACACCTCTCCCTACGGAACCAACATTGCCGGCGGCTCCAGTGACAAGGATGGGTGTGTTGTTTGACATGGCTATTCCTGTAATGTAATTAAATATAAATTAGAAAGCCAGATATAGAGACGTTTGTTTTCACAAGACTAGTCATGCAGAGGCAGTACGGGTAGAGTTTGATCCTAATAATGTATCCTATCAGGAGCTTGTTGATGTATTTTGGTCAGTACATAATCCTAGTAACTAGAAATAGACAGGGTTGGGATATAGGCTCCCAATATCGTTCCTTAATTGCATATCATACTTTTGGGGTTATCTACGGATCAAAGTGACAATGCGTCATCATCAGCTGCTAGTACCTGTGAGATTACCACTAAAGAAATTGTTGAGTTTTTTTACCACAAAAAATGGCTGCTCTTCTGGAATAAAATGTCCTGAATTTGGAACTATGATTCCTGTTACATTTTGAGCTAATATCTTCATCCCATATATCACAGTAGGCATAGCGATCTTACCTCCCAATGTTGGAATATATTCTCCTCCTAGCGCCAATACTGGCATTGTAAGCTTAGTCCTAGAATAATTCTGATTTTGAATTGCGTCCTGAGGAAAAGCCCGATAGTGCTCAAATCCTGCATGCATCCCACCTGGAGCAGAATAATGGCTAACATATTCATTGATATCTTCCTGAGTTATTGCAGCTGGATTATTCGCAAGGTTATGATAGAACCACGATAAATACAACATCTCTTTTCCTTGTACAAGGGCTTCTGGTACGTCTGGAGTTTGATGGAATACGACCCACCACAATGGCATTCTGCCAGCAGGTACGAAGCCTGGAATTGTTAATTCCATTACTGCTAACTTCTTTACTTCAGTAGGATGTGCAGCTGCATATGAATAGGCTACTTGTGTTCCGATATCATGACCTACCAAGAAAATTGTTTTAAATCCTAACTTACCAACCAGTTGATGAATATCTTCAGCTACCGTCTTTCCATCATAACCAGTTGGTGGTTTTGAAGAGTCTCCAAGGCCTCTGAGGTCAGGTACTATAACAGTATAATTTTTAGCCAAGTCTGGCATTACACGATGCCATGAATACCATGTTTCTGGCCATCCGTGTAATAGAACTACAGGATCACCTTTACCACCCATGACATAGTGCAACTGAATTCCATTTACGGTTGCCATATGATGTGAAAAAGTTACGTTATCAATCTGAAAAGATATACCATCCTGCAGGTGTTGTTTTTCAGTGGACGTT
>JBKPGB010000125.1:0-9267 GCA_046729135.1 Thermoproteota archaeon
TTAAAAAGATTACTTAAAGATTAGACTTATTTACTTTAGAATGCTATTACGAGTATGAGCTCAGAGGAAAATCTAAAATTAATGAAGACTTTAGATGATGCGTGGAATACTCAAGATTGGGAGACTTTTAGTCAACGACATACAGATGATGTAATCGTTCGATGGCCTGGTCAACCACCAACAGAAGGGATAGACGCACATACAAGGGAAGCAGAATATTTCTTCAGGGCCTTTCCTGACAACCATGTTGAGAACGATCCTTACAAGGTGCTTTTTGCCCAAGGGGAATGGACTTGTTCTATAGCCGAATTCACAGGTACTCATGAAGGTATAATGATAGATCCTGATGGAAAATCAGTCCCGGCTACCAATAAGAAATTCAAAGTAGATTTTTGCACAGTCGCTCATTGGAAGGACAGCAGAATTGTTGAGGAAAATCTATTCTATGATTTGGTCGGAATGCTGAAACAACTTGGTTTGAAGTAGAGATTAAGTACTAGAATCAGGAAACTAATATCCGAATTGGAATTCACAAAATCATTTGAGTAGTCCACATCCCTCTGTAGTAGTGGATAGCCAATTTTATTACCACTTGCAGTTACATGAGATACAGCAATATCCGACGATATTGATGACTGCATTTGCAATTGATGATAAGATATTTCGGGAATATACTAAAATGAAAATAATAAATGGATTCCTTCAGAAGCCAATAGGTATACACGATCTTCTAAAGGAAGTGGATACCCAATTGCATTCTTACGAAATGCAACAAAAATTTCCTTCCTAATGACTAGAATCATATAAAATATTTACAAATTGTAGGAATAAAATTCCTAATGATTCTTCCGTCCTCCCTATTAAGGAGTAAAATCACAATATACTAAATGAGTATGCCAGTTACGACTGGGATTTTTATAATTATAGCGGTGTCTTCACTCACCCTATTGAATCCATATCTTCAATTTAATCATGCCATACTTTATGAAAACGGGACATGTACTAATGAAAATTTAACGAAGTCTTCTAATCAAGTAATAAATACGAATGGTTCCGTTGACGACTTTCTTAAAAGTTTGCCAAGCGATAATACAATATTAGCAGAATTAGTTTGTCAAAATGCTGTAAACGAAACAATTGTAAAGTAAATTAGAACCGACGGATACTCTACAAATAGATTTCCAGCTAAGATGTTACTTTTCTGCGATAATAGTTATCTGATTTTTCCTACATCCTATTTTTACAAGGAATTTATTCTGGCAATCAGGACAAATACTCTACTCTTCAATGCTATTATTTCTCCATCTTGCTTCTTAATCCAAAGTGCCCGAGTTCGAAAAACTAAGGCAGACTGACACTATGTATTTCGTTATCGCAATTCACGCACATAAATCTATTACAACCTTCACACCATTGTACTTTACTAGTTGTACCACAAGAATCGCATGACGACAACCCTATTGCACCATCCTCAGTTCAGTTTTTATCATTCCTTTATCCATGATACTAGCATTAAGGACAATATTCCATTTAACAGGTACTTATTAAGATTAAGAAGGATAGATTATTAATTACTATACTGTCTATACCGTCAACCGAATAAGGATAAAGTTTTATTTACCCCAGCGGATATTTCTTGGAATTGAAAAGCTTAGAGGATGAATTAGGTCCATTATTTCATAAATTAGAGAAAAACCTGAAACGGCAAAGGCTAGAAATCAAAAAACGAAAAGGGGTAGAGTTAGTTGCTGATAAAGAGTTCAGTGAAATAATCGAAAAAATTATTCTACCAATAATGATTGAGTATAAAAAATTTCTTGAAACTAAACAAGAAAATGTCTACCTGAATTGTTTCATAGAAAAACCATATCAGCTACATGAAGGTATAACGTTTGAATTAAAGGGATCTATCAAGATATCAAAACAAGACGCTGTAAGAAGGATTACTTTCTTTCCACGGAAGGAAAGAGTACATATTTTAGAAGAAGGGACACTAGGTGATGGTCACCCAGTAGAACTTAGTTACACTAAAAATGAAATAACAGAGGAATTCGTAAGAAAAAAAATGACTGGGTTGATAAAAGAATATGTTGACAAATTATTGACTGGCTTTAAATAAACATATGTAGCATAACTACTAGGAAGCTAGAATTTCTTGTTCATTTTTCTGTAAAACTAAATGTGGGCGTAGTCGTTGCCCCGGCGGATATTGATTGTTTCTATAATAAATAACATTTAAGGTATATTTCTTCTTAAGCAACTAATGTTGCGAGTTATTTCAAGTCACGCATATTTTTATATGGTTTTGATGAATCAGCAGGCTCTGTGGGTATGCCTGCCATCCTGTCCTTAACGAGTCTTACCTTGTTTATCGGTGATCCAGTCTGATCATTTTCTGGTGGCTCTTCTCCGTATAAGAATTTATCATGTATTTCTTCCTCGTTGCTTTTTAGCCATAAGTACTTGCCATCGTAAGCGTCGGCTAAATTTTTGGGCAACCAAAATCTTTTTTTTCTCATACCACCTTTTTCTATTTTGAAGTGATTTTGGGAAATCTTTTCAATTCGTCCAAGTTTTTTACCGTTGTTAGATTTTACTTTCTCATCTTTTAATTCGCTCCATAATACAGTAGGCCCTGTTATCTTTTCTTCCGGCATGCTCTATAATGGTCAACATTTCATATAACGGTATAATCGTTGACAACGATAAAACCGTTAAATCCAATATTGCGCAGTTATTTCACATGACACAGGTGAAGATTTCTGGGAAAAAAATGATAAATAAAAAGGTGAAGTCAATTGATGGAAAAGACTTGGGAAAAATACAAAATATTACCGCTGATTATGTAGAACTAAAACATGGCAGTACTCACTATTTCATTCCAAAATTACACATAAAGGAATTTGATAAAGAAGACCTGTATGTCTTACAAACGAAAGATGAAATTAAAGACAAATATGAAAGAGATGATCCCCCACTACCTTCTGAGATTAAGGAAGCCGAACGTTCAGGACAAGGATACGAGGGCTATCATGAAGTGATACCATTTATGGCGAAGGAACCAGATCTGCAATTAAAGGGAAAAGAATCTGGGGAAATTTTGACAATACCATGGGAGGATGTAATACATAAGCATGTAAGGACAGTTGATAACGAAGATATTGGTGACGTAGACAAGGTAGGAAATGAATTCATTGTGGTTAGGCAGGGTGTTGCAAATATTCATATGTATTATATTCCAAAGCAGTATATTACCAAATATGACGGAAGCTCTCTGTGGATTGACGTAACTAGCGGACTAGTCAGTCCCAAATTCGAACGGGAAGATGAACCAACTCAAGAAGAAATTGAAATGTTATTGAATGAAGTACCAGACTAAGGGAACAGGAAAATTGAGTATTGGGCCAATAGTTTGCAGATATTAGCTTACCCCTTATACATTTCACGGTATGAGAAAACAGTAAGAAATTTTTATCGAATGCCCAGCTCCGCTTGCTTGATTAATTCTGTTTTTACATTTACTATAGAATAGTGCTTCGTTATCTCTACACTGTTTGTGTGTGCTTTTTCCATTTAGTTTTGGTCAAAAAATATCTTAAAAGAACTTTTTGATCAGTCAAACCGCTCTTTCTCCAAACTACTTTATAGACAATAAGTGATATCAGATACCATACTATGGAATTAACAAGTATAGTAACAACAAAACCTAAATAGTAACTCATAATTATCCCAGTTATAGTACCGCCTATTAGGAAGGGAATTTGCCGTTTAATAGCCGGTTTTGTCATACGATCCATAATTTATGCTACAACTATTAACGTACACAACAAGGCTTAATAAATAGCAGCAACATGCGTCAGGCCTTATTCTAATTGAACCCGTACAATAAAAATAATTGAAAAAAGGTATCGATTTCTCGGTTGTTTGTCGAACATCAAAAATCTAATTAAACTTTCCTCATTCCTTTTTGTTTCTACCATTGCGTCACACGACGTAACCTGTATTATGTGCGTACCAACGTTTTTTCCCAACATTCTATATACAAGGATAAACGAGCTGAAAACAAGGAAGCTTTGTGAAGATCAAATCTTTATCCACGGAGCACATAAGCATGTATCTTCACTGGATGGAACAGAAAGTAAATTCTTTCATCTTAAGATCTTCCATCGATCGACTCGATCAACTCATGTCAGCATGGTCCATAAAGAAATGATACAAGAAAAAATTGCTGAAGCATTAGGATAGAGGAAGCGTCCAGGATAATGGAAACATATCTCGGAGGTGATCCTGATACACAAGAAGCTTTAGAGTTTTCTGTGTCTAGCAGAAGGAGCCGAAGTAACTCATTATGAGGTTCTAAACTCAATACCAAAAGATGTAAAAAACAAGAAATTCGGCACAAGAGTCAGATCCATTCTAAAGGAAGAAAAAGAACATTTAGATTTGTGCATAAAGCTAGCTAAGAGTAATGCGGAGCTTCCGAAAAACTCGTCCTCATTTTTATTTCTATGCGGAGGGTTCTCTGTTATTAAATTTAAGTAACGTTCAAGTAATAAAAGAAAAGGTCCGGCGGATGAAAAAATGATCATCCTTTACGCCAATAAGCCAATAGAAAATACTATGATATGTTCTTAAACTTTGTTGTCTACTAGTGTACGATGAGTGAAACTAAAGAACTCGACGAGGCACAGAAAAATCAAAAAAAGGCCGGCGCAGCAGAAAAGCATCCTGAGACGGCTGGACCTGCTGAGAACTTGAGAGAAGAAGCAGCAGAGATGGTCGCCGAGGACAAAGATGAAGAAGAGCCGGTGTAATTTTTTTCATTAATTGGAAACGTAGGCTAACTTCATTTTCACCCAACCAATTGTTTAAATTTTTGTAATCGAATATATGGAAATAACGTTCACAGCATTCACACTCGCAAGTTTACTTTGATTAGAGCGATATGTCCAGTTATTTTGGCTGCTCAAGATGTTTTGTTCCTACTTAGAGGTGGAGAGGAAAAAGATCGGATGAGAGAATAGAATCCATTCAATGCAAGTCGGGGATAATACTTTAAGCTTGAAGGCTTAGAAATCCATTATCATTTCTACAATTTTTCAAGATCTATTTCTTCGATTTGACCGTTGATGTTACTTTTTGATTACTTGCTTTCTTTAAAATTAGTTTGTAGGTTAAATAGGTATGAATTACTACTATCAGATACCTAAAAAAAGGAAGGATTAAACGGGTTCGCCTGAACTACCCCGATTCTTATCTCTCTTGACCGCAGTTGGTTCGTGTTCAGCTATATCTTCTGGATTCATTGGCTCCTTTCCACCCTTTTCGTTCTCTCTACCTTCCTTTTTGTCGTCCGAGCCAGTGTATGTATCAGGATCTACTGCTTTTTCTGCAGAATCTTCGACTTTGCCTGCGACTTTTTTAACTCCCTCTTTTACTTTTTCGTATGTGTCTCCCATGATAAACTAGTCTACAATAAATTATTTAACACTTAATGGCCCTTTTGTTTTTCCCATTAGGAGCAATCCCTAAGGTAAACTGATGCAATACTTTGGTTGTTCCTCCATGATAAAAAGCAGAAGATTACGAAGGCTTATTGGAAAACTCAGTGATTTCAATTTGGTATATTGCTAAGATTGTAATGCTTGTGGAGTATAATACTAATAAGCAATATTGTCCTTATAATAGTGACTAATTCTCAAGCATGAAAGGAATGGTAGCAGGTTGTTTAAACTTTAGTGGTTAAGAAGCGATTGATAGCAATCGTGGATGATGAACCCGATATTCTAAAACTATTCCGAGATTTCTTGAGTAAAATTAAAGGGATTTCAATATTCACTTTTACGGATCCATTGATGGCACTTGAACACGTTCGCATGAATAAGAACGAATATATCCTTGTAATTTCGGATTTGAGGATGCCCAGTCTTGATGGTCTTGAATTGGTAAAGGTTATAAAAGATTTGAATCCATTAGTAAGAACGATCTTGATGACTGCATTTGCAACTAAAGATGATTTATTTCAAGATTACGCAAGACAGGAAATAATAAATAATTTCCTTCTGAAGCCGGTATTATTAGCAGATTTATATAAACAAGTCACAAAGGAATTACGTATATATCATAAACTCAAAAAAAGATTATAGAATTAAATTTCATTCAAAGTTTTACTTTTATTTACTAGATTTTTATTTGAAGTTTGCGACAGTAAAAAATGAGAATAGAGGGACTTCTATCTTTCTTTCGTCTAGGCACATTTATTACACACGTATTTGACTCGATCCTCTAGGTATTTTTCCTGTAATTCAATGTTCTTCGTACCACATAGGTCACATGTTCCTTGCATCGAACATAACAGTACTTTAAACTATATATCCATTAGATTTTTTGTTTCTCCTTTGCTTATGATTATGTAGTAATTCTGAAAGTAGTTTATTTATTACTTGTATTTGAAAAAGGTAATGCACTTTAAGGATTTCAAGAGAGATTAGTATCGTTATAAACTTTGTTTGCTTAGTGAGTTAGTGTATGACTGGTATTTCCCATCAGAATTTACTAATTTTAGCAATAGTTCTCATAGTAATAGGAGCAGTATTACTATATGCTCCTATGCCATATCCCGCTGGAAGTATTGGGAACATTCTGATCATTATTGGAATAATTGTCTTAGTTATCTGGATTGTATTAATGGTTATTGCAGCTATAAGGCATACCTAATTTTATTTACAGGACTCTTCAATGTAAGGAACAAATGAACTCAAATTTACAGTAACCGCATGATATTGAATACAAGTAGTTGAATTAAATGGTAAAGGTTAATGCATACCGGATCGCGATGTGGATTGTAGGTTTAACACCTACTGCGGCTGAATCCAATTAGAGAACTACTATCGGCATGGGCTGGGGGAATGATATTGTTAACTATTCTAGAACACATTTTTCTTTGAGCCAAACACATGGATATATCTTACAATCAAATTAATTGCTAAATAAGAGAAAGCAGATGCTATGATAGAAGCTATTGTAGCCGCCTGTAATGGTTGATGATTAATTTTCAATAATTCAAGTAAAATGATGAACCTAGATACATTATTGATAATATCAAATATAGAATCAGCAAACACCATCTTGGTTACTACTTGTTTTAGGGCTTGAATGTTCAATTTGCCTGTAACTTTTTTTGTATATTTCTTCTTATTATCAAGATGAAAAAGAATAGCAAAAACTAATTTTGAGAAAATGAATGCTATTATTACAGTTAATGCTGAAGTTGAGAAAATAGTCGGAGGAATATCTAGTGGAGTAATATGCAACGATAAGGCTGACGATAAAACCGATTATCCCTGAAATTAGTAGATTTTTATTGAGAGATATGGTACTTTTATTTTTCTTATAAAATTTTGTGATGAAAACTGTTATAGTATCGGTTTTCCTTTTCATTCAAATGTAGTAGCACAAACAATGATTTATGAGTATTCAAAGATACACCCCAGTATCCAAAATTGAGCATGCAAGTACCCGTCTCATATTGGAGATATGATAACATAAATTGGTAAAGACCAACAACACCACGCTCATTCCGTCTTAAAAACCAAATAAAAATGTGATTTTGCAGAACCTGTCATTTTTGTGTCAAACTTTTTTCTAAAGAATAACGTCCAAGCTAGAGTAAAAAAAGAGAGGTATTTGCTGACACCAGAATGGAAGTTAATCCTTCCTGTAATTCTCAGCGTCTTCCTTGGTTATTGAAAACCAGACTTTGTCTCCATCAAAGCGTTCGACTAGTTTTTTTGGGAGATAAAATTTGTCCTTATCTACAACCCCTTTTTTAGTAACGACTATTTCGGGTTCCACCTCATGTACTTCACCTAAATCATAGTCATTTATACCTCGTGCTTCTTTTTTTACGATGTCGTCCCAGTTTGTTATATTGCTCATGAGATCTATGGTACAACATTTAATATAAATATTCAATAGTCCACTACGAAGGCATGTTGGTATTGGGCTTGACTGTTACCTTGGAGCGACTGCTATAGATCCAACGCTTATTTTCAGGAAGCCAACGATAAATAAACATCAATATATACTTTGTAGTACTAAAGTATTTGATGAAATCATCCACAAATAGCAATATACTTTTTACACTGTTGCTTGGTACCATTATGATAGCAGGAACTATTTCTGTCGGAAAATTTGTGTACGGTCAACAAACATTAGATATTAAAACTCCGGGAGGAAATGAGGCGTTTGGCGGGGAGAAGATGGGTACAGTTACAATCGTTCCTAAGGAGAGTATAGTTCATATAGTCGCTAATATGACTACTCCACCTAAAGAAGGAAAAGTATTCGAAGGCTGGCTCGTAGATGCTGGTGGCTCGGGATATAAACTAAGCTTAGGACAGTTCTCAAAGAATGGGACCCTTGACTATACCGCTAATATGGTTAATCCATTCACTTATTCGCAATTTATTGTGACACAAGAACCCTTTGAAGATGCCGATCCGAATGCAGCGTCTCCTCTTTCAGGAGCTAAACTTGTAAGTCCATTTGGCCAATAGCCATCCCTATTCTTCTGCCTTTCTCCACCTTGCTAAGCGTTACACTATAAAATGTTACCATAAAGTGGATTATTGGTTTTAACGGACATAAATATTTAGTGTAGGTATTTTTTTATATCTTATTGTCCATAAATATTCCAAGTCTGCTTCAGGTCTGCAGGGATTCTATATATATCGTTCCACGGTTCCTCATCCACAGTTCATTATATGCTTAATATTACGCTACCAATAGTAAATAATGCTCGATTTATTTTTCATAAGCCTTGGCAAATAAGGATTCAGATAAAAGGTTAAGAAGTCTTAGAGTCGCGTATTAAGAGAAATAAGAATATTTTATGAAGCAATTTAGAGTTTGGATAGAAAAGAAGTTTGACAATGCATAAATTCTTATAACTTTCTACGCAAACTTTCTACGCAAACTTTCTACCAAAGATCTTTTATAGTTCGTGGTACAAGAAAATTATAACGCGTAACGCACAACTGGTGGGAAATTGGTTGTGTCTTGTTCAGCCTCTTCAATCAAAACTCATCCCATCAGTTGTTAATATTTATTTTCCTTATTGACATGATCGTTATAAAAATATTTTGTATTCTTAGAAGGTAACATTGAGAATATCTTAATTTGTTCACTGATTCAATATCGTTTCGTTAGTAGTTTGAGTTAAATTTTTTTATTTTATTGAATTCTTGGTTCTCCTATTGAGGTTTG
>JBKPGB010000126.1:0-6081 GCA_046729135.1 Thermoproteota archaeon
AATAGGTTCTGGGGACACGGCTCCCTTTGAAATAATATTGACGTCTGCAAGTATTCCTATTTCTCAAATAGATCATTACAACTTACAAGCAAGTTACCAATAAAGAGATATAGTTCAAGCAAATGATTAATTTTAATCTGTTAATGTAAACTTATCTATTATTTTTTGCAATTTCGGTAGGTATAGGTGACAGGTAGGGAATTGGTATCAAGGTTGCTTTCTATTTCCAAAATCCTTCTGCTTAAGTTCTTCCAAAACCTCGTGTACGATTTGCCTTACGTTCTCTTCAGAATAATCTTCTGTTGTTTCTAGACTGGTATCAAGTTTTTCTGCAAATTTGAAGTTTTTTATAAGCTCTTTTTCCATCTGTGCGATTCCAATTGTCCTTAATACGTTCAGCTGCGCGATTGCACTCTTGCGAAAATCTCTACGCAACTCTCCATCTTGGGATACATTTACAGCTGAGGTGAACATTCCAACAAGTAACAAGAATGCCCCTAGCGGGATAAATGCCTCTGTTACAAGACCATACGGTGGCAAGACCTTGTACTGCAGTGGCGTTATCTCAATAGAGCTGAAAAGCATAGTCATCCCTATACAGGAAATTAATAGAGATTTTCTGACAGTGTCCTTCGGAACGACAGTAGAAGCTATCAAGAAAGATAAGCCGAATAGAAAGGCACCGACTTGTTTTGAGGCACTAAATAGGACCGTATAAATCACACTCACGGCTATTGGTGAATCGAGTACGAACGGTGATAACAGATTCGCGAAATAAGTATGAAAAGGGAAAATGAAATAAATCAATGGAGTTATGGTAAGAGCATAATACCTAGTTTTGCCAAGTCTGTATTTGTATTGGTTTAACAAAGCCATAGTAGCTACCCATATTACTAAAAATGACAGGATGAAGATGACATTATAGACGCTAGATAACGATTCATCAGCTGGCTTTGAATAGAATCCCGTTACATATGTAGAAATACGGTATGGTTTTATTTCAATCGTGTATGAACGCAAAAGAATTTGCTCATAATAGGCAAGAGAAACTACTATGTTTGTGGATACTAGTGAAAATGTTATAATGTACAAAAGGATTATGTAATTTCTTCTGGATTTGAACCATTTGGCTAGAACGAAGACTAAAGCAATTGCAAATACTAATGCTGAAAGATGACTAGTATAGGTAACAACATGTAATAGGAGAATATGGTATTTATTAAAGGTAATAATCTGAAATATGGTTATAGAAATAAGACCGATAGCTACGATTTGAGTAGCAAAAATGATGTAGTAAAAATTTCTCAAATTTTTAGGCAGTCTATAGGTACTCTTGGAAGTAATTGTCTTAACAGTGGTTATCAATAATATACCGCTAAAGGCAAAAACTACGGAAAAAGCAATAAAAATTATAACGTTGGCAGTCGAAGAAGTTCTGAGTCCACTAAAAGAATAGAATTCAACAATAGTAGAATCAATAATAATAATACCTGTGATAATTAATATGAACATGAATGAAATTTTTTTATTTAAATCGAATTTGAAGAATCCAGGCATTTTTTTTGTTAGCTCATGAATCTTACTGGAAACTCCCAATTGTATGCTGGGAAATATTGCAGAGCTAATATAAGTTTACGAAAATGTTAAGTCAAAGCCTTCTTGTATACTTTGTATGAAAAAGTTTCAGGTTCAGCAGAATATCATGAAACAAAATCTTGCTCGAATTACGTTGGGTTTGTTGTTTCTTGGTTCGATTTTATTAGTCAATATTGGGTTTAGTATTGCGTATGGCCTGGGAGTATTTTCAAAAGATGAACAACCATTTGGCATACCGTACAATGAATGGATAGGTAAATATTGGAAATGGTTGATTACACAAACGCCAGAACAAACAGAACCACCAAATGGTAGCTGTTTAATTCATAAATCGGACTCGATGGTTATGCTTCTTGACCCTTCAGTTGGCGGGAAGCATGAATTGGAGTGTGATATATCTTCTAAGGATGGTATTATGATTGCTTCGTGGAATGGATTTTTTGAAAATAATGACAAAGACGATGTACCAGATAATACTCCCCTTGGACAACTCTCGAAATTCGCAAAGGAACAAGTAAACTTGGGTGCGGTAACCTCAGATGTGAAGGTTGATGGTAAAAGCATAGCAAAACTGGACGAGATATCGACTATGTCAAACAATAAACTAAACTACAAGATAAATGCCATGGACAACTTTAGTGAAATTTACGCAAAGCCATTCAATATTACAATACCAGAAAATACTTTTCTACCTGACCAGGTCACAGGAACATGGCCGGCAGGAGCTCACGGATGGTTTACCTTTCTGAAACCGTTACCCCCTGGAGACCACAAGGTTTCCTACAGCCTTTCTGTTCAGGGGTTGGGTGCAGATAATGTTGCATCAGAAAATACGTATGCTTTCCACGTAAAAGCAGGTCAAACAGGTAATACTACAATGAATATTCCATCTAACGACACTATACTAAATTCTAACATCACAAACAAATCTAGTCTTAATACTACGATGCCAGAACAAGTGCCTCCTCAATCTATCAATGGCAGTAATGTCCCTAAAGTTTGACAAGTTATCCTGCAGAGAACAAAATAACTATTTCTATTCCCGAGGCGCTATCGGTTCTAAATGTGGGTTCTTAGTATAACTATATTAAATTAAGATTTAAAGTTTTTCTTCATAGGTTCGTCCGTCGGGATGCGTTTTGTTAACAATTCGGACCCAGAAGGGGCAACATAATATTTCAGATTGCTCTATATTAGAATTTCTAGTTTCCATCATGAAGAACTCGTTGACTCTTGCCTTTACGATTTATGTGAGGTAATAGATTTAATCTCAAAAATACCTTCATGTTATTATCTTTACCATCCTAAAGATTTTGCAGATTTTGCGGCAGCTTCATCTAGCGCTTGCTTTGGATCTTTTTTACCATAGTAGACGCCATCTAGAGCTTCTCGTATATCCTCAGCAATAGCCGGATATTCTGGAATGCCTCACCTTCCAAGATTCTTCCGAGACTTGAAAGTAGCGACTTGACCGTCGGGATACGTATTGTTAACAATTCGGATCCAAATCTAAAGATACGACTGAAAATTCAATCGGAACTAAGATCAAATTAAACTTAGAGACTGTATTCTCAAGTGGTCCCAAATGGGTTAAATACGGAATTTTTCCATGGAGTTATCGATAAGCAATTCAGTATCAGATAACAAAATTCCCGATACATCACACAGAAAAAGTGTAAAAATATTTTTGTCTCCCTCATCGGTCAGGAAAGCCACCAATTCAATGCTTAAAACCCAGCTAACTTCTAACAACTGTATGTCCACGGGCGAGCCGGAGCTGTGTCCGAAATGTAAAAAGGGGCATTTACGGGTTGGAAAAGCGAGCGCTATCAGTGAAGATGAACCATTTACTCCAACTGTGCATATGGAAGACCTTCAATGTGATAATTGTGGTCATACACAAAAAGAAGCAAGTCTGACCGAATAGGAGCCAATGAGTAGCCTATGTCTCCCAACCCAATAAAGGTCCTTGAAGATAGAATCGAGTTCAAGTTGTATGCAGCGGAAAAATACCTGAAAGACCTAAAAGAGCTAGACGCTAAAGGAATGACTCCACGATATCCAAGTGGAAGGATAGAGTGGGAGATGATAATGGAGAATATACTGTTCCATCTAGTCGGCGCCTTAGACGCTTTATTGCGAAGAATACAGAAAAAATTTCAGCTTAAAATTAAAAATCCACGTGATTTCACTATAAAGAAAATATACAAAGAATTAAAATCAAGGCAAAACTTGTTAAAGGAAGCATATGACCTGATTGATCGTAATCTCTATCCTGAAGGCTCATGGTTATCTAATCTATTTAAAATCAGAAATATCGGAATGCATAGAAGTATCATTAACCTATCGTTTACGGCAGCTGGGGAAAATTTTGCTGTAGTTGGAGTTCCTGATTCAGGTGAGGGAATAATCATATATCTAGAGAATAGTATTCAACAAATGAAACAATTGATTACAAAAATTATCGAAAAAGATCCACTACTATCCGACGATTAACTTCATTCAATGGCATCCTTTACTTGTGTGATTTATTCTTTTTTCAATTGTAATCTTATCTCTAATCCTACCTAGGGATTCACCCTAGTCGTCAAAACTAAGACCAAAACGTCAGACTGGCGGGATAATTGATTGCACCTTGACCAGTCATGCAATCTTGGCTTATAATCCATCAGTCACCATGTCTGTCAGAAACAATTTTGCTTAGTTGCTTATACTGTTCAAAGACAATTGACATAAGGATTACATGACTTAAGACAGGTCTTGCTGCCATAGTGCCCGCAACTGTATCAAATGTGCAATAAACAACATTTCATCGAACTTTTTTCTGTCTTGCTGTCCAGCAATTTTCTAAACGGCGCCCACATCATAATCCCCATTTCAGAGTCGATTCTATAAGATGGAATTGTTCTGCCCATGAGTGATAGATTGAGCTAATGCAATTTAAGAGCCTAGCTACGTTGAGGAGAGGGGATCTGTAAATTAGTAATAAGCAACTGGGTGGGAGGAATTATAGTTTGAATTGACAAGAAACAACCAATTTCCCACCAGTTGTTTTTTGATGTAAGTGCCAGCGCTACATACTATAAAACGGCTTAGGTAGAAGGATCAATTGTAAGTTATTGTTTATGTCATCAACAAACTAGTGGGATTCACACATTCAGCGAGTCAATTCTTTGTGTTTGCATTCGTTATTATCACACTGATAATCTCTCATACCGTGTCCCTCATCCCGACCATCTCCTGGATAATCGACAGGCAAGTCAATCGGCCTCAAATGCCCTTTTTTACACGTAGGACAAAGCACAATGTCTTCGGACATCTGTCAATTGATGATATACATTTAATTTACATTGAGAGGGTGAGCTTTTTTGAGCTGAGAAGCTCGGATTAATGAGCTTGTCTCAAATAAGCCAGAAGACCAATCCCTATCTTCCACTTCTATTCAATCCAATGTTTAATAGCCATCTCACTTTTTACCTTAAGCATGTCTGAATTGGATTTATGTCCTAAATGCAAACAGGGTCATCTTAGAGATTCAGGCGGAGTCACTATTAAACGCGAGATTGAACCACCATTTACACAAACTGGCAGTATTAGAGAACGAATATGTAATCAGTGCGGACACAGACAAGTCGACGATCGCCTTAAAGAATATGCAGAGCCAAGTAGTGATAAAGCACCCGGCACAGTAACAAGAATCGATCCACAAGACAAAATAAAAGAATAAAATCTCATTTCATCTCATTTATTCCTTCTATAGTCAGCATTATCATGGTTCCCGCAAGTTTGTTTATCTTTCCTGCAGCCTCCAATTCAGTTACAACGGCATCAGTTTCGTCATTTGACAACTTCAATTTTTTGCCAACGTCATGTCGATCAATGGGTGTTATTTTGCGATCTGACAAATCATATAATTTTCTTAAAAATTCTGCTTGAACATCGGGAACTGACAAATTCTATTCGTAGCTCTCAGATTTGCTGCATTTAAGGTTTCATTTCATTTAGTCTCTGATTATCTCTGGATATTCTTCTTACCTGAGGTTAAGCTTATTTTTTTATTACTTGTTGTCCAAGAATCCATTTAGCGAACTAATTTTATTAGGACTCCGTCGGGGTCCATCTGGTTTTTCAGATCAGTCGAAGTTAGAAAATTCTAGTTTCCTTATAAAGAGATCTTATTCCAATAGTATAGATGGAGAATTTAATAATGCTTACAAACGCATATTAAAAAGATTGATACGCGATCTTAGCTTATTGGGGTTGGTCTAAAATTATTTCAGATATATTTCCATAATACTTATCTTAGTTTTAATGAATAAAAATCAATACTAATAGTTGGTATTGAATTGATCGGTCTAGAGTCGTCGGTACCCGCGACGCTATCGGTCCAAAATTAGGATTCTTGATTATAAAATGGATTAGTAAGCTTTAAAGTTTTCGAATCGTCTAGGGTTCTTCGGAATTCGAACCCTTCATGTACTAGGG
>JBKPGB010000127.1:0-1677 GCA_046729135.1 Thermoproteota archaeon
ACTGTAGATGACTGAAACGATCGAAGTATATGAGTTCAATATGAAATTCACATTCACATGTCCAAAATGTGATTATAAAAATGAAGATATCTCCTCTGTAGATATTGCAAATGGCAATGCCGAGTGTGGGATGTGTGAAACCCTATTTAAAATAGAGGGTATTGATGGCATTAAGATTTTTGCACTTTTAGAATAATTTCTAGATTCAGACGATCCTTAAATTAGTACTAATGTTATATTAAAATAATTATTAACAGTTTCACAGCAACGAGTTAGAAATTGGATGTCTAATGGGACGGCATATGCAGGCTAGACTAGAAGTCCCTCCCATCAGATGAATAACTTCGTAGATGTTTTGTTAAATCTACAATAAATAATTTTCTTCCAATGTGTTCTTGTAACCGCTACTTTTTCTTTTCTCCAGAATTGTCTGATACTTTTTCGCCAGAATTCTCTGACACTTTTTTAGTAGAATTCCCAGAGACGTTTATGTCTACAAATTCAGGTCTATTCAAAGGAGAGTTGTTACCATGTTCACATTTTAATTTAAGATCAGCTGCTCCCACCGTGCACACATTGTAACGCTCTCCATCTTCTACGCTCAGACCTGGAAATGTGAATACATAGGAAACCTTATCAGAGCCTTCTGTTTTTGGATCCTCTGGACTAAATAACTTAACCTTTGCCTGACCGCCGACATTTGCAATTGTTACGATGTCTTTTGTTGAATTTGTAATTCCATAAAGACTTACGACAATCTTGAACACATCATTTCCCACGCCGGATTCAGCCATGACTTTAGATATTGAAATATTTCCAAACAAAAAAGAAAATACTAGTCCCGATATCAATGCCAATGTAAAAAAATAGGTTTTCATGAACGGAAGTATGTATTCAGAAATATATAATAAATAATTAACTATTATTCAATTATCTCTTCAACAGTTACCTTTAATGGATTTTTTAATTTTCGAATTGCTGGATGATGCTCTTTCGGAACTATGATAATTGTTTTATTTCCTTGTGGACTAACACCTTGAACCTCTCTTTTTGTTTTTATTATCAATAGAACTACTCAGATAGTCATGCTGCCATTTGTCCAGCGTCTTTTTCAGTGTGTTACTTCCCGTCATCAAATACAACCTTTCCAGCATCTTCATGTATTCAGGATGCTGTAGGTGCGATACAATCTTATCCTTAGACTTATCCTTAGACAAAGAGTAGTAGGTTCCACAATCTACCGATAGGTCGTCGATATGTTTCTCCAGTACGTCTACACCCTTCTTGAATAGTTTAAGCGCTCGGTCGTCTCCAGTATATTCGTAGTAAGTCATCAGGTTCGCAACACAGAACAACTGACTGTTCAGTATTTTAGCATTGTTATTTTCAGCCGCCACTCCTAAAAGCCAACCGTCCTGATTTAGAACATGAGAATTTAAGCCGCTGAATACTTTTTTGGAAAATTCTAGGTATTTGGAATCCCCTGTTTCATTGTATTTTTTAGCGGTCACAAGCATCGCCTTACTCTGAGCTTCACAGCCATACCAAGGGGCAGATATGTCAGAGTAAAAGTACCAATTGTAGTTGTACGGTATCAGATAGTAATCTACATGGTCTTCATAGTTGCTGCTGTCAAGGAACCAGTCAGCATTGTCGACAAAGTTAGGATTATAGACT